>JAFSFF010000191.1 GCA_017435375.1 Thermoguttaceae bacterium | reverse complement strand
TCAAAACCCTTGTAATGAAAGGGGAAAAGAAAGGTTTCTTCGTTTGCTGCCTGCCGGTCGCCGACGAACTCGACTTGAAAAAAGTCGCGAACGCGTTCGGCGATAAAAAAGTCGACCTGATCCCGATGAAAGACCTCAAAGACTTGACCGGGTATATTCGCGGCGGGTGTTCGCCGGTCGGGATGAAGAAGAAATTTCCGACGCTGATCGACGAAACGGCGACCCTTTTCGACGAAATTTTGATTAATGCGGGCGTTCGCGGGACGATGTTGCGGATCGCGCCGAGCGACTTGATTCGCTTCGTCGAAGCGACCGAAGCGGATTTGGTTAAGTCGCCGTTTTGAACGCGGCGTCGACGTAAAACTTGCCGCGTCGCCGATTTCTGAAAAGTTGGCGACGCGTTTTTTGATTATTTTTCTTTTGTTACGAAAATTGTTTGTCGGCGCTTGATTTGACAAAATCAAAGGCGGCGCGGCGTCGGCTGTTAAGGCGCGTCGATTCAAAGAGTTAAGACGCGTCGGCGAGCGGCGTTTCGGAGGGCGTTTTTTCTTTTTCGGAGCGGAGGTTTTCTTGTTGGAACGCGGCGTCGCGTTCGAGACGGGCGGCGCGGCGCAACCAAGCGAAGTAGCCGACGCAAACGACGATCGAAACGACCGACGCGAGAGGCGCCGCGAAACCGACTTCGTAAAGCGTCGCGTCTTCCGGACGACTAAATAGGTAAGATAGCGGAATTCTAGCGGCGAGCGTTGCGAGGGAACCGTGCGCCAACGCGACGAGCGTCTTGCCGCAACCGCAGAAGTAACCGTTGAAATTAAAGACGAAAGCGACGCAAATATAGTCGAGCGCGAAGGAACGGAGGTAAAGGGCGCCTTGGCGGGCGATTTCGGCGTCGTCGGCGAAGATTCGGGCGACCGTTTCCGGGCAAATTTGGCAAATCGTCCAAAAAACGAGCCCGAACGCCAGCGAAAATCCCGTCCCGTAAAGGAAGCTCGAAAGGGCGCGCTTGGGGAAAGCGGCGCCGAGATTTTGCGCCGTCGCCGTCGCGACCGCCGTCCCAAACGACGCGGCGGGAAGCATTAAGAAACCGATCGCCCGCTCCGCGACCCCGAGACCCGCCGACGCCGCGACGCCCATTTCGTTGACGATCGCGAGGATAATGAGGAACGAAACGTTGACGAGCGCGTCTTGAAGCGCAAGGGGCGAGCCGACTTTGACGATTCGCGAAATTGCGTCGATTTTCGGAAAAAAGTCGGAAAATTTCAATTTAAAGGAAAAACGACCGTTTTTTAGGAGCCAAACCGCGTAAAAGAAACTGACCGCCTGCGCGCCGACCGTCGCGACCGCCGCGCCGAACGGGCCGAGTTGGAAACCGAGAACGAGAATCAAGTCGGCGACAATATTGACGGCGCAAGCGACCGCGACGAAAAGAACCGGCGTTCGCGAGTCGCCGAGACCCCGGTAAATCGCCGCGACGACGTTGCAGCCGACGACGAACGGAAAACCGCAAGCGCAAACGAAGAAATATTGACGCGCAAAATCGACCGCTTCCGGAGGCGTTCGCATCGCGTCGACAAGGAAATCGGTTCCGAAAACGATTAACGGCGTCAACGTTAGCGTCGCGACGCCGAAAAACGTCGAGGTCGCGCCGATCGCTCGCGAAACGCCGTCGTTATCGTTGGCGCCGACGTTATAACCGATATAAACGACGCCGCCGACCGAGAAGCCGACGACGACGCCGATCAGCGCGTGCAGCGTTTGCGCTCCGATCGAGACCGCCGAAACCGCCGCCGCGTCGCCGCTTAATCCGACGACGAACAAGTCGACCGCGCCGTACAACGCTTGCAAAAGAAAAGCGAGCATAAAAGGAAAAGCGAAACGCCAAAGTCCGCGAGCAAGCGGGCCCTCGACTAAATAGCGTTCGTCGACGGTTGGTTGGGAAGACGACGGTCGATTTTTCACTGGGCGAAGAGCGTTTAAAACGCGATTAAAGGGAGCGAAACGGTTTGAAAAAAACGTCGTTAAAAAGGAAGAGCGACGCGCGACGGTTCGCGACGACGGACAAATATTTTAGCGCAAATTCGACGCGAGTCAAGGGGAAACGCGGAATTGGGCGAACGTCGCGGAGGAACTGGAAATTTTTTTAAGAAAAAACGTTTTTTTTAACGTTCGTCGGAGCGTTTGAGCGATTTTGCTCTGTTCTTTTCGCAAAAAATTCGTTACAATGCGCGACGGACGCGCGTTTTGGACGTCGCGCCGATAAGAAATAATGAAGGCGAGTCGCTGTTAAATTGGAAGAAACGTTTCGACGGCTAAGGTCGGGAGGCAAGGACGGTGTTGGGAAAACTCTTAGAAGGAGCGGCTTGGTTCGCGACGTTGTCGCTGGCGACGGCGGGAGGCTTGGCCTTTGTGCCCGACGGCGCTTGGGAAACGTTCCCGACGGCGTTGCGACCGGCGCGCGCGAAATTGGCGGAATTGGGCGTCGCTCCAATGTGTTATCGCGCCGATGTTAACGCGGAAAACGTCGACGAACGGGAAAAAGAAACGGCGGATTCGTCGGACGCGGCGAAAACGGCGTCGATTCAAGACGCTTGGACTGCGTCGACGGAGATTAAGATCGGGGAGCGTTGGCCCAAGGGGCGAGCGATCGACGAAACGGTTTGGGCCGACCGCCGAATCGGGAACGGCGCGTCGGAAGTTAATTTAGAAGGCGAAACGCGGCGGCGGGACTCGGGAGCGGAAGCGAGCGCGGGGATCGAACGCGTCGAAACGCCGATCGACGCGAACGGTTTGCCTTTGACGAACGCGACGCCTTGGGGAAGCGAAGCGAACGTCGCCGCGACGACGGAAAACGCTTCCGACGCCGAAAGTTGGGAAGACGACGCGATTCCGCCTTTTGTCGAAAACGTCGAGTTGCCGTCGGACGTAAACGGCCAAAACGTCGTCGCGAACGTCGAAAACGGAACGGCGGTTCTCGGCGGCGAGGGCGTCGCGACGGCCGACGTTTTGGGCGAAACGGGCGTCGGCGCCGGCGCTTTGGGCGGAACAAGCGCGGGAACCGGAGAAATTGCGGACGTCGCCTCGGTCGCGGCTCCAATAAACGCGGCTCCGACGAACGGTTTTAGCGATTTTAACGGTTTAGACGGCGCGGACAATTTGAACGCGGCGCCGGAAGGGGGCGCGGGGCTTTTGGAACAAGCGGACGCGGCGTTGCCGAACGTTTTAAACGTCGGGGCGAGCGTCGCGAACGCGACTCCGGTCGACGAAGCCGCCGAGTTGCGCGACGCGTTGGCCGCCGCGTCGACCGCGTCGACGCCTGAAGAGATTAAAACGGTTTTTGAAACGTTAAATCGAATTCGGAACGAGCGCGGGCGCCGTCTCGCCGCCGAAGATTCGCAAGCGCTCGACGCGGCGCTCGACCGCTTGGCGTTCGACGTCTTTTACAATCCGGCGCAAACGATTTTGGAACCGCGTTGGCAAACGGCGCCGGGCGAAACGCTCGCGTCGATCGCCGAACGGTTGGAGACGACGCCGGAAACGCTCGCCGAAATTAACGGAATTAAAACGCCGGTCGACGCGCCGCTGCCGGTCGGAACGACGTTGAAAACGGCGCGCGGGCCCGTTTCGGCGGAAATTTCGATCGCGAAAAAAGAGCTGACGCTCCGATTTAACGGGCTTTACGCCGGGCGGTTCGCGTTGGGCGTTCCGGAAAATTCGGCGAATTTGCGCGGCGATTTCCGCGTCGTCGAGAAGTTGGCGAACCCGAATTGCGACGCGGTCGACGCGAACGGGCAAACGATTTCGATTCCGGGGGGCGCGCCGGAAAATCCGCTCGGCGTCGCTTGGATCGCGCTCGACGGCGGCGTCGGGTTGCAGGGGACGAACCGACCGGAACTCGTCGGGCAAACGATCGCGGAAAACGGCGGCTTTGTTTTTAGTAATCGCGAAATCGCGCAACTGAGCGTTTTGTTGCCGGTCGGCGCGGTCGTCGCGATCGTCGATTGAAAAGTCGGCGAATCCGGAGTCGCGCCGAGGGGCGGCGTTAGAAAGAAAGGGAAAAAACGCCGCTCGAACGCCGAAGCGCGTCGGGGAACCTAAGATTGTTCGAAGAACGCGCCGAAATTTCGCAAGAGCGAGGAACGACGAAGCGGCGCCGCTTGACAAAACGGGAACGCGTGTTAAATTCGAGACGTCGACGTTTCCGCTAAAAGCGAGCGGCGCTTTGAGGCGCGATAAACTCGATAAATTTTTAGCGATTGCAGCGAGCGATTTTAACGGTTTTAAACGAAAGGCTAAAAAGAAAGGGCGGCGATGGAGTCGAATCTTGGGAACAACGGCGCGGCGGGCGGAACCGGCGATAACGTCGAAACTCAAAAAATTGTGAAACGCGACGCGCCCGCGACCGGCGCCAACGACCGTCGCGACGCGGCGCAATACCTGCGTCGAGAGATCGCGACGCGGCTGATTCAAGCGGTTTGGCGCGGCGACTTGGTCGAAACGATCGACCGAACGCCGTTCGAGATGCGCCCGAAAGGCTCCGAAGCGCCTTATCGTTGCTGCATTTATAAAGAGCGAGCGATTTTGCGTTTGCGATGTTTGAGCGCGCTCGGGTTCGCCGTCGAGGACGACGACGAGTTCCGTCCGCTCTCCGAATACGCGAAACGAGCGCTCGAACGAACCGAGCCGGAACCGCCGACGCTGACCGTCGCCGACGTCGCCTGTCGAGGTTGCGTCGAAGGGCGGTACCGCTCGACGAACGTTTGTCAAGGTTGCTTGACGCGGCCCTGTCTCGTCAACTGCAACTTCGGCGCGATTTCGGTCGTCGACGGCAAATCGGTCGTCGACCCGTCGAAGTGCAAGGGGTGCGGACGTTGCGCGGCGGTTTGCCCGTATCGCGCGATCGTTAAAGTCCGCGTTCCTTGCGAAGAGGCTTGCCCGGTCGCCGCGATTCATAAAGGGGCGGACGGTCGCGCCGAAATCGACCTTGCGAGATGCGTTTCTTGCGGACGTTGCGCCCGCGCCTGCCCGTTCGGGGCGGTGATGGATCGCAGCCAAATCGTCGACGTCGCGCAACTTTTGGGCGAGGCGCGCCGCCGTCGCATCGAAGCGAAGGTCGGAAACTGTCAAGAAGGGCAAAACGGACAAAACGGGCAAAGCGGCGAAGAGAGCGGCGAGGGACAAAACGGCGACAAACCGCAAGTTCGGCGACTCGTCGCGCTCTTCGCTCCGGCGTTGGTCGGGCAATTCGCCGGAACGCTCGAGCAAATAACGGCCGCGCTCCTGAAACTCGGGTTCGACGACGCGATCGGCGTCGCGGCGGGCGCCGACCGAACGACCGTTTTGGAGGCGGAAGAATTTATCGAACGGATGAAACGCGGCGAACGCTTTATGACGACGTCGTGCTGCCCGGCGTATGTCGACGTCGCGGCGAAACACGCGCCGGAATTGACGCCGTTCGTTTCGGAAACCGCAACTCCGGCCCGGCTGACGGCGGAAATCGCGAAGGGGCGCGACCCGAATTGCGTTACCGTTTTCATTGGGCCCTGCGTCGCGAAGCGCGTCGAAGCGTCCCGAGACGCGCTGCTCGATTACGTCCTGACGTTCGAGGAGCTGGACGCGGCGTTTGTCGCGGCGAAAATCGACGTTTCGGCGGTCGAACCGCGTCAAATTTCGGCTCCGGCGAGCGCGGAAGGACGCGGATTCGCGGTTCCGGGCGGCGTCGCGACGGCGGTCGAAACCGCGGTCGACGCGTTGCAAACGGGCGTCGCGGACGCCGATAAAATTACCGTTCAAAAGATTTGCGTCGCCGGGTTCGACTCCGTCGGGATTCGGAAATTGCGGACGTTCGCGACCGGCGTTTGCCCGGGAAATCTCGTCGAGGCGATGGCTTGCGAAGGCGGGTGCGTCGGCGGGCCGGGAACGATTCGCTCGGCGGCGGTCGCGTCGCGGGAAATTAAAGCGTTGGTCGAACATTCGCAATCGATCGCGGAACGCTTGGTTCCGGCGGCGGTCGAGCAAAACGACGACGCGAACGACCCGGATTCGGTCGTCGGCGGTTGACTGCGAGTTTGAAACGCGGTCAAGGCGTTAAAAACGATGGAACGAGCGTTAGAATCGGCGAAATTTGCCGGTTTTAACGCCCGATGAAAAAGCGCGAACGGAGTTGTTCGCGCTTTTTTGTCGGAAGAAAGTTTACCGGTTTGGTTGAGATTGGGCGCCGATAACGTTTGCGTCGCTTTTTTGACCGGTCGCGTCGGTTTTAACGGCGGCTTTCCGTTCAACCGACGCCGACTTTGCCGAACGTTTCGGTTTTGACGGTTGTTTTGTGTTGAACGGAAGCCGATTTTGCCGGTCGCGCCGATTTTAGTGGCGAGGTTCCGTTAGCGCAACCGTTCGGCGGCCCAAACGGCGAGGTCTTCGCGGTTGATTTTCGCGTTGTGTCGGACGTCGACCGGGAGCGCCGGGCAAATTAGAACGCGTCGAATCGCCGCCGTCGTCGCGTTCGCGGACAACAGGGCCAAAATCTCGGCGCAAAGGCGTTCTTCCTCGACCTCGTTCTCCGGGCGGGCGTTTGGGAACGGCTCGACGACCATTACCGGCTCGCGCCAAAGGTCGCGGTTCGCCGCCGCGCGCTCCGAAATTTGCGTCGGTTCGACGTAATCGGCGGGAAGCGGAACGCCGACGAGCGCGGAGCGGTAAATCTTCGGCGACTCGTTCGAAATCGCTTCGCAAGGAATCGTAAACATCGGCCCGGCGGCGGTTTCGACGCGATGCGACTTGCGTCCGCAGAACCAAAAACGATCTTGGTCGTCAATGTAGCCGACGTCGCCGACGCGGCGCCAAAGTTTGCCGTCTTTGTCGAAAACAAGGGCCAGCTCGTTCGCTTCGACGCGGGTAACGTAACGCGGCGAAACTTGCGGGCCGGAGACGAGAAGTTCGCCGATTTCGCCGCGCCCGAGCGTTTCGACGCTTTCCAAACGCGGAATCGGGGCGTCGGTAACGGGAATGACTCGCCGCTCGATTGTGTCGAAGAACCGACCGACGCAAATCCCGGCGCCGCGCCGCGTCTTCGCCGCCGTCTCTTCGAGGACTTCGCGCGACTCGATCATCGCGAGCGGAAGGGACTCGGTCGCGCCGTAAGGGGTGAAAATGTTCGCGTCCGGCGGCAGTACGCGGCGGAATTTTTCAAGGAGCTTGAACGAAACCGGCGCTCCGGCGATCGCGGCGCGCTGGAGCGTCGGGATCGTCCGCTTTTCTTGGAGGCAAAAGTCGACGACGCGGTTCCAAAGGGCGGGGGAGCCGAACGCTTGAGTGATTTGCCAGTCGTCCGCCGCTTCGAGGAAAAGACGCGGGTCGACCGACGCCGGACGGGTCGAGTCCATATCGGGAATAACCGCCGTCGCGCCCATTCCGGCGTCGAAGAG
>JAFSFF010000190.1 GCA_017435375.1 Thermoguttaceae bacterium | reverse complement strand
CTTTAATCGTTTCAACCGGTTTTATCGGCGTTTTGAGTTTCGCGTCGACGGCGGTTTCGTTCCGGCGGTCGGCGCGAAACGACGATTTCGACGGCGGGCGCGCGACGTTTTTCGGTCGAGCGGTTCCGCCGTTTTTTCATTAATACTATATTAGGTGAAGCGCGAAATAGGAGGCGAAGCGCGTCGTTTGCGCAGACCGAGCCGCCGCGCGTCTTGTATAACCCACTCTAATATTTGCTTGATTTGCCCAATTTTCCCAGTCGACGCGTTTTAGCGCCAAGGAGACGACATTAAAATGACCGTTCGAATCGAACTTTACGACACGACGCTGCGCGACGGCGCGCAAACCGAAGGCGTTTCGTTTTCGTTGAGCGACAAACTCTTGGCGACGGCGCGTTTGGACGAGATCGGAATCGATTACGTCGAGGGCGGTTATCCGGCGTCGAACGAGAAGGACAAGGCGTTTTTCGAACGCGTCGCGCAAAAGCCGCCGAAAAAAGCGTTGGTTTGCGCTTTCGGAATGACGCGCCGCAAGGGCGTTCGACCGCAAGACGACGCGGGGCTGGCGAGTTTGGTCGCGTCCGGCGCTCCGGTTTTAACGATCGTCGGGAAAGCGTCGGCGTTCCAAGCGCAAGACGTCGTTTGCGTTTCGCTCGAAGAGAACTTGGCGATGATCGACGAGACGCTCCGTTTCGCGGTCGACGCCGGAAAGCGCGTCTTTTTCGACGCGGAACACTTCTTCGACGGTTGGAAAGACGACGCCGATTACGCGCTCGAAACGCTCCGAACGGCGGCGCGGGCCGGGGCGGCCTCGGTCGTCCTCTGCGACACCAACGGCGGAACCCTTCCGGACGAGATCGCGGCGGGAACGAAAGCGGCGCTCGACGCGGTCGCGCCGTTCGGAGCGTCGGTCGGGATTCACGCGCACAACGACTGCGGGCTCGCGATCGCGAACTCGTTGGCGGCGGTCGAAGCGGGCGCGACGCTCGTCCAAGGAACGATCAACGGAATCGGCGAGCGTTGCGGGAACGCCGACCTGATCGCGGTTTCGGCGATTCTCGCGCTGAAAAAGGGGGGGCGTTTCGACGTGTTGCGTCCCGGAGCGCTGGAAAAGTTGACGCAGTTTTCCCGGTTTATGGACGAGCTGGTCAACGTCGCGCCCGACCCGCGGCGACCGTTCGTCGGACGGAGCGCGTTCGCGCACAAGGGCGGGATGCACGTCAGCGGCGTCAACCGTTCGTCGGCCTCTTACGAACACATCGCGCCGGAAACGGTCGGGAACGAGCGGCGCGTTTTGGTCAGCGAGTTGGCCGGGCGGTCGAATTTGGTCGCCTGCGCGAAAAAATATCGGCTCGAAGAGAACGGCGTCGTCGACGCGGAGACGGTGAAGGCGGTGCTCGACGCGGTTACCCGCAAGGAGAGCGCCGGATACCAATACGAAGCCGCCGACGGTTCGCTAAAGCTGCTCGTTCAAAAGATTAAAGGCGAGTTCCGCTCCAGCTTCCGCCGCTTAAATTACCAAACGAGCGTCGTCGTCAACGACGTCAACGAGTCGCTGACGACGAAAGCGACCGTCGCGACGGTCAAACTCCGCGTCGGGAAACGGGGCGAAATTCGACACGAAGTCGCCGAAGGGGACGGCCCGGTCGACGCGCTTAACAACGCGTTGCGCAAGGCGTTGCAACCGATTTATCCGGAACTCGGCGAAATGAAGCTCGTCGACTATAAGGTGCGCGTTCTCAACTCCGACGCGGCGACGGCGGCGACGACTCGGGTCGTCATCGAGAGCAAAGACGGCGACGAACGCTGGGGAACGGTCGGCGTCAGCGAGAACGTCGTCGAGGCGAGTTGGATCGCGCTTTGCGACAGTATCGAGTACAAACTGTCGAAATCGTTGCGCAACAAGAAGCGCGACGCGGAAGATTAAAGTCGCGACGTCAAAACGGCTCTAATCGCGTTGTTTAACGGCGTTAAATTCTGCCGATTTTGTCCCGTTTGACCGACGGCGGCGAGATCGGCGTTTTTTCGGCCTTTAATAATTAACGACAAAAACGACGAACGGCGTCGGCGTCGGCGGACGGCGCGAACTCGGCGGCGGAAAGCGGCGTTTTTCTTAATTGGGCAATATCGGCAAAAAGGGGAGACTGCGGCGACGCGGCGAGTATTGAAAAGATGTTAAAACGGTTCGGACTCGACGGCTTCATTCTTTCGCTCTTCGGAGCGATTTTTCTCGCTTGGCTTTACCCGGATTTCGGGGCGCGCGACGGCGTTTTTTCCCTTTCGACGGCGGCGAACGTCGGCGTTTCGCTGATTTTCTTCTTTTACGGGCTCCGGCTGAACTGGGAAAAAATCCGTTCCGGCCTCGCGAACGTGAAAACGCACCTCGTCGTGATGGCGTCGACGTTTCTCCTCTTTCCGCTCCTAGTTTTAGCGACGATGAGCGTTTGCGGAACCTTCCCGACGCGAGCCGACGTCGCCGCGCTCGAAGCGAAAGCGAGCGGCCCGGGCGGCGGTTTCGCCGCGATCGCGGAAGTTGGCGAAACTGGCGAGGTCGGCGAAACCGGGGACGTCGGCAAACCGGCGCAAAACGGTCGAAATAGCGAAAACGGGGCGAGCGAAGGAACCGACAAACCGGCGTCGACGGCGAAAAACGCCGACCGGCGCGTCGTTTCGACCGGAATTTGGCTCGGGATTTTCTTCTTAGCGGCGCTTCCGTCGACCGTTTCGTCGTCGGTGGTGATGACGAACAACGCGCGGGGGAACGTGCCGGCGGCGATTTTCGACGCGAGCTTTTCGACCTTGCTCGGCGTCTTCATTACTCCGCTTTGGATGCGAATTTTCGTCGACGCGGAGACGGGCGGGCGCGGTTTCGGCGTCGTTTTACTTGCGTTGACGGCGCAAGCGATTTTGCCGATTATTCTCGGCGTCTTGGCGAACCGGCGTTGGGGGGAATTTTCGCGCCGAAACGAAAAACGGTTGCGCAAATTCGACCAAGGGACGATCGTTCTTATTGTGTACACGTCGTTCTGCAACTCCTTTGCGGAGAAGATGTTCGACGGTCTTTCCGGCGGAACGCTTTTCGCGTTGAGCGTCGGAATGGTCGCGCTCTTTTTCGTCGTGTTCGGAATCGTTTACGTCGTCTGCCGGGCGCTTCGTTTCAGCCGAGAAGACGCGGTCGCGACGCTCTTTTGCGGGTCGAAAAAGTCGCTCGTGCACGGCGTCGCGACGTCGCGGGTCATTTTGAGCGCGCCGAATATGGCGGGGATTCTGATTTTGCCGACGATGATTTATCACGCGCTGCAGTTGATTATCGTTAGCGTTATCGCGCAACGTTTCGCAAAAATCGCCGAACGCGAGGAGGCGGAGCGGGCGCGAAACGGGGCGAACGCTTAACCGCCGTTTGACCGCCGCTTGCCGGTCGACGGCGGAGAGCGCCGGTTTTGCCGAGTTTAACGAAACGCGCCGCGACGGGGAAACGTCGACGGCGCGTTTTTTTGTCGCCTTTTCGAAGAGTTTGGCGAATTTGAGTCGATTGGGTAAACCGTCGAGCGGCGAAAAAAGCGAAAAGGCGGTGAAAATCGACGAAAACGCTTGACTTGCGCCGTCGCGGCGGCGATAATAACGGTCGGCGGTTCGCGGCGGTTCAAAACGCGGGTAGAACCGGAAAACGTCGAATTTTCGACAAAATAGCGAAGACAGTAAAAATAGCGAGGACGGAAAATGGCGCTTTGGGGTTTGTTGAGCGCGGTCGTCGTCGGCGTCGCGACTTGGACGCCGATTAACGTAACGCAATTTTGGGTCGAGCCGAACGAGCCGGCCGTTTTCAAGTTCGAGTCGGAGAGCGACGCGCTTTCCGGCGCTTTTGTCGTCAAAACGACCGACGGCGAAATCTTTTGCGAAGGAAAGGGAACGCGCGACGGAAAGACGCTGACCGTCGAGGCGACGTTGCCGCAAGGCTTTTGGGAAATCGAGTTCCCGGAAACCGGCCAGTCGTTCGGCGTCGCGTCGATTCCGCCGTTTTGGGCCGACCCGACGAAACCGGAAAATAGGAAAGCCGGGCAAGCGGCGGGGAGCGGGCAAAACGGCGAACGGATTCGCGACCCGTTTTTCGGAATCGACGCGGCGACGACTTGGCTCGTCGGCTCCGACGCGGCCCGGGACGATCTTCTCTTCAACGCGCGGCGGATGGGGATCGCGACGTACCGCGAACGGTTGAGTTGGAGTCGACTCGAAGGGACCGAGGGCGAAATCGATTTCGACGCCGACCGGCGCGCCGATTTTGTTCGGCAAGCGGCGAAAAAATACGACGTTCCGGTTCTCGAGCTGATACACGACGCGCCCGGTTGGGCCGGTCGAGTCGGCGCGGTTTACCCGAGCGACCTGACGAAAACCGCCGACAGTTGGGCGCGAATCGCCGAACGCTGGGCGCCGACTTGGAACTCGATCGAAGTTTGGAACGAACCGGACATTTTCTTCGGCGGCAACCTTCCGGCGGATCAATACGTTCCGATTTTGAAGGCGGTCGCGCAAGAATACGGGCGGCGCGGCGTCGAAACGCCGGTCGTCGGCGGGGTGATCGCGGCGTTCCGCGACGCTTGGATGGACTCGGCGGCGGAAAACGGAATGCTCGACGCCTGCGACGTCTTCTCGTTTCACTCGTATAGCCGAGCGCCGGAGATGGTCGGCGTCTGCCTGCGGTACCAACGTTGGCTCGACAAGTTCGGCGCGTCCGGAAAACCGACTTGGATTACCGAGTGCGGCCGCCCTTGGAAACGCGGAACCGACCGCCCGAACCGCGAAGCCGACTTGGAAAGCGCGATCGACGTCGCGCAAAAGGGCGTCGTCTGCAAAGCGTTCGGTTTCGAGGCCTATTTTCCGTTCGTTTATCCGTTTTACGAGGAAAACGACAATAATTTCGGGATGAGCGACCGCTCGAACGCGCCGTTGCGCTCGATCGTCGGGTACGCGCAATCGATTCGCCTCTTGGCCGGGAAAGATTGCGTCGGCGAATGGGCGCTCGACGGCGAAAACGCGGAAGTTGGGCGAAGTGGGGAAGGTTTGGCGGCGGTTCGGCGTTCCTTCGTTTTCGCCGACCCGACGACCGGGGAGCGCGTCGCGGTCTTTTATTCGCCGACGCGGGTTCCGGGGCGGACGGTGAAAATGGCGCCGACGCCGACTTTTGTCGAGCGGATTACCGGGGAAGCGGTCGCCGCGAACGCCGACGGCGCGTTCGATTTCGCCGACGGGTTCCTTTTCGTCGGGCTTCCGATGGACGCGAACGTCGTGTTGAAACCGGCGTCGGAAATCGATAAAGCGCGCGAACGGCGGTTTGCGGCGCGGAAACTCGACGACGGCGCTCAAAAGCGGCGCGACGTTTCGACCGTCGTTCGGTTCGACTTCGACGAGAAGATCGTTGCGCCGGACAACGCCGGATACAAGATTCTCGACCCGAACGCGAAAACGTTTTCCGGCGCGTTAACCGTCTTTAATTTTGAAAACGAAACGCGAACCCTTCCGGTTCGAATCGAACTTTTCGCCGACGGGAAGCCGCTGCCGGCGACGCTCGTCGAGGCGCCCGAGACGGTCGAGATTCCGGCGCGAGGGCGGGCGAGCGTCCCGTTTGTTCTGAACGCCGAAAAGATTTCGCCGTTCGTTCCGTTGACCGTCGAGGCGCGCGTCGGCGACGACGGCTTCCTCTCGTTCGACTTGACGCGAGCCGTTTCGCGGGAAAACTTCGTCGCGTTTACCGAAGTCGCGACGCCGCTCGACTTGGGCGAGCTTGAACGCTGGACGCCGAGCGCCGGAGCCGCCGGAAAAACGACGTTCAAAAAGGCGGACGCGCTTTCGCCCGGCTTCCGTTGGGGCTTCGACGTCGAGTTCGGCGAAGGCGACCGTTGGGTTTATCCGCATTTCGCGCTTCCGCTCGAACCGAATTCGACGCGGCTAATTTCCACGTCGGCGACGGTCGAACGACAAAATAGCGAAACCGGGCGCTTTGCGTCGACCGCCGGGCTCGATTTGCGCGAATACGCCGGCGTCGCGTTCCGAGCGAAGGCGTCGAACGAAGACCCGAACGCGCAAATTCGTTTCTTTGCATACGACGAGAAGGGGAGCCCGTTTTATTATACCGGCGTCGGAATCGTTCCGGCGGACGGTCGGGAACACTTCGTCGCGATTCCGTTCGCGTCGCTGACCGCTTACGGCGGGACGCCCGACCCGTTCGACCCGGCGCGGATTCGAGCGATTTCGGTCGGCGCGAACACTAAAGCGGAGAAAATGACGCTCGAAGTCGGCGAATTTTACTTCTTCAAATGACGTCGGCGGAGCAAAGGCGGAAAATAGCGCGACCGGCAAAACTTGCGCGTTTGCGCTAATTTAAGCGACCGGTTAACGTCAAGAAACGCCGAACGGCGCGACGAAATCGAATCGTCGCGCCGTTTCTTTTGCCGAAAACGCCTATTTTAGCAAGCGCGAGGCCTCGGCGACCGTTTTAACGCGTTTGAAAATCAGTATGTTCGTTGAAACGCGACGTCGACGCTCGATTTTCGGGTCGAATATTGTTTTTTAACGTCGATCCAAAGGGGCGTCGTTCCGTCGCGCAACGGGAATCCGAGCCTCTTCCCAAGGGGCGAAAGACGGTTAATAAGCGGTTCTCCGGCGCGGTATCGACGGACGTTTTCGCAAAAAATATCGCAAACGTCGTCGAAGCGCCAGCGGATTTGCCCCGCGACGTGCGGCGAGATTAAAACGTTGTCGAAACTCCAAAGCGGGTGTTCCGCCGGGAGCGGTTCCGGCGAGGTAACGTCCATTACCGCGCCGCCGAGCCGTCCGGAAGCGAGCGCGTCGACGAGGGCGTCCGTCTCGACGATCGGGCCGCGAGCGAGGTTCGCGAGGAGGGCGCCCGGCTTCATTTGGGCGAGTTTTTCGGCGTTAATGATCCCGCGCGTTTCGGAATTCAACGGAAGGGAGAGGAAAACGACGTCCGATTCGGCGAGCAGGTCGTCCAAACGGTCGGCGCTCCAAAGTTCGGCGACGCGCTCCGGTTTGTTCTCCGGGTAAAGGTCGGTCGCGATAATTTTTCCGGCGAACGGCGCGACAACCTCCGAAAAACGCCGTCCGACGCCGCCGAACCCGACGATTCCGACCGTCCGCTCGACCAAATCGAACGTCGGCTTCCGCTTAAAGCGGCGGAAATCGGGATTGTTAGCCTCGACGAACTGATCGCAAACGAAGGAGCGCAGGTTCCGTCCCCAACCGAGAATCAGCGCGAGCCCGTGTTCCGCGACTTGGTCGGAAAGAACCCCGGCGGCGGTCGAAATCGTTATGTCGGAAGCGATGACCGGCGGCGTCAGGCACCAGTCCATCCCGGCGGCGGACGACTGAATCCAACGGAGCCGCTTTCGTTCGACGACGCGTTCCCAATCGACCGGAACCTTCGCGTGTCCGCAAAAATAATCGGCGTCGAGCAAGGCGTCGGCGACGTCGCGTTGACCGACGTTGACGATTTCGACCTCCGGCCAAGCGGCGCGGATGCGAGCGATCAAGCGTTCTTCGACCGGTTCCGAACGAAAACAAACGAGAAGCGTTTCTTTTTTCATCGCGTTTGGGGATAATTGTTGCGTTAAAGGGAGAGGAAGGGGGAAAAATCGTTAAAAACGGTTCAACGGACGTCGATTTGCGGCCCAATTGGGGAAGCCGGGCGCTTTGGGGGCTCCGCGAGGAGCGCGCAAATGGGGTTGGCGACGGAAGAACGCTGCGTTAAACGGGCTTCGGTAAAATGGCAAAACGCGACCGCGATCGCGTCGGCGACGTCGGGCGGCTCCGGGAGACGGGGGAGGCGCAACTCGAGTTGAACGGCGCGCTGCATTTGCGCTTTCGGGGCGCGACCGTTGCCCGTCATTGTTTTTTTGATTTTTGTCGCGGCGTAAGAGACGACCGGAATCCCGGTTTGCGCGGCGGCGAGCATGATCGCGCCGCGGGCGTGTCCCATCAAAATCGCGGTTTCCGGACGCTCGTAAAGGGAGTAAAGCTGCTCGAGCGCCATCGCGTCCGGCTTGAACGCGGCGACGACTTCGGCGATTCCTTCGTAAATATCCTTGACGCGTTCCGGAAGGGTTTCGGCGCGACTGCGAACGACGCCCGCTTCGAGGAGGCGCGCTCGACCGGTCGAAACGTCCAACACGGCGTAACCGGTCGTTCGCAAGCCGGGGTCGACGCCCAGTATAATGTTCTCTATTTTAGCCGGTTTGCTCAATTTGACAGGTTTTCGTCGTTACGAAT
>JAFSFF010000189.1 GCA_017435375.1 Thermoguttaceae bacterium | reverse complement strand
TTAGACGCGCAAACGAACGAACTGACGCGAACGGCTTGCGAACTCGACGGTCGAGCGGCCGAACTCGAACGTTTGGAACTCGAAAACGCCGAAACGTCGCGCCGCGTCGCCGCTCGACGAAGCGAACTCGACGCGAAAGAACGAGACGTCGCCGATAAAGAACGAACGCTCGGCGAACGCGCCGCTCAACTCGACGAGCGAGAACGGACGCTCGGCCTGAAAGTCGTCGAACGCGAACGCGCCCTCGAAACCCGCGAACTCGAAATCGCCGAACGCGAGCAAACGCTCGACGCGAAAGAACGAACCTTCGCGCAAAAAGATCGAACGTTCAACGTCAAAGTTCGCGAATTCGACGCCCGCGAACAAGAACGCGAAGAATCGTTCGACGAAAAGGAACGCGTCGCCGCTCAAAAAGAACGAACGCTCAACATTTTCGAACGCGAATTGGAAGCGAAAGCGCTCGAAATCGACGAAAAAGAGCGAACCGTCGCGCAAAAAGAACGAACGTTGACCGCTCGCGAACGCGAACTCGACGAAAAAGAACGAAAATGCGGCGCCCGCGAAATCGAAATCGACGCGAAAGAACTCGAACTCGACGAAAAAGAACGTCTCGTCGACGAACGCGAACGAACGCTCAAACTTAAAGAACGCGAACTCGACGCCAAAGCGCTCGAAGTCGACTCGAAAACTCGCGAAGTCGGCGACAAAGAACGAACGCTCGGCGAACGCGCTCGCGAAATCGGCAAAAAAGAGCGAGAATTCAGCGTCCGCATCCTCGAATTCGACGCGAAAGCGCTCGAAATCGACGAACGCGAGCGAACGTTCGGCGCCAAAGAACGCGCGTTCGGCAAAAAGGAACGCGAAATCAACGAAAAAGAGCGCGAACTCGACGCCAAAACGCTCGAAATCGACGAAAAAGAACGCAAATTCGACGAAAAGGAACGCGCGTTCGGCCTCAAAGAACGCGAATTCGGCGAAAAAGAGCGAGAATTCGACGCGAAGGAGCGCGAGTTCGGCGAAAAAGAACGCGAATTCGGCGAACGCACCCGCCGCGCTTTCGAAACGCTCCGCAACCAACGCGCGATTTTGCTCCAACTCCGTCAAGAAATCGAACGCGAAGCCGCCGCTTAATCGGTCGCGCCGTTCGCTCCCGTCTTCGACGTTCGAACGTTCGATTGTCCCCGAACGCTCGGACGTCCGCTCGGAACGTCGATTGTCCCCGACGTTCCGCCGACCGCGCCGCCTCGTCTTGACCGACGAGCGCGGCGCGTTTTCTTTCCGCCCTTCTCCGTTCCCCGTCGACTTTGCGTCCGATTCTTCCGGTCGTTCGCAAAATAACGGCCCCGACGACGCGTCTTTTAGAAACCGCCCTCCCTCGCGCGCTCCGCCTTCTTGTCAAGCGCGACGACGCGGGTAAAATAAACGTCGGGCTCGACCGGCGCCGCGCTCGACGCGTTCGCGTCCGCCGAACGTCGCCGCGAACGCTCGCGCCGCTCGTCGCCGTTCCAACCGTTTTTCGGCCGCGCGCTCGGAGCGTTCGCCGACGCCGTTTTCCCCTTCCCTTATATATTAATAACGTCGACAAGTCGAACGACGCCGACTTCGCAAACTTTGTTCGTTTTTTCTCAACGCCGACTATTTTCGCAACGCCGGAGAATTCCGATGTCAACAATCCGCCCGACGCGCCTCGCCGCCGTTTTTGCCGCGATTTTCATTATTTTAGGAAGCGCGCCTTTCCTCCCGAACGCCGTTCAACTCAACCGCGCCGCCGGATTCGCGCAAGACGCCGCCGTCGAAACGCTCGACGCGGGCCCGTTCGGTTTCGGCGCGCCCGACGCGAACGCGGCCGCGTCTCCTTCCGACGCTTCCCCGTTCGTCGCGCCGTCGTTGCTCGCGCCGTTCGGAGCCGCTCCGGTCGACTCGGCGAGCGCCGACGCCGCCCCTCTTTCGGTCGCCGCGCAACTCGCTCCGCTTCCGACAAACGCTCCGGAACTCACCGAACTCGCCGCGACGGGTCGAACGCTCGTCGGCTTTTTGACGCTGCAGACGACCGCCGCGCCCGGTTGGCATATTTACTCGCCGACGCAAGGGGACGGCGGTTCCCCGACGAAAATTTCGGTCGACGCCGCGCCGACGTTCGAAGTCGGCCCGTTCCGCCTCGCGACGCCCTTCAAAGTCGTCGAGTCGAACGGCTTCAAGCTCGAAGAGTTGACCGGAACCGCCGACTGGATCGCGCCGCTGACGGTCGCCTCCGCCGACGCGCCCGCCGACGTCGCCGCGTTCCTCGCCGATTTGAAAGCGACCGGCCAAGTTTCCGCGCTCGCTTGCTCCGACGGCGAAGGCGGCTCCTGCTTCCCGCAAAACGTCGAGTTCGTCGCCTCCTTCGACGCGAAACGCGACGCCGCGCCGATTTGGGCCGCCGCCGAAAAACTCGCGGTCGACGTCGAAACCGCCGCCGACGCGTCGAAAACGGAAGTCGCCGACGACGCGACCGGCGTTAAAACCGACAAAACCGGCAAAACCAAACAAGCCGACGCCGACGCGCCCGCCGAAAAGACGAGCTTCGCGTCGCGCCGTTTCGCCCTTTTGCTCCTTTACGCGTTTTTAGGCGGTCTCATTTTGAACGCGACGCCTTGCGTTTTGCCGGTGATCGGGCTGAAAATTATGTCCTTTTTCGACCAAGCCGGTCAAAAGCGTTCGAAGGCGTTTATGTTGAACGTTTGGTATACGCTCGGCGTTTCGGTCGTTTTCTTCGCGCTCGCGTTCGCCAGCGTCGGGTTGAGTTTCCTCTTCACTCGGGCCCTTTTCCAAATTTTGATGAGCGTCGTCGTTTTCGCGTTGGCGTTGAGCCTAATGGGTCTTTGGGAGCTGCAAGCCCCGGCGTTTTTAGGCGGTCAAAAGTCGAACGAGCTGACGTCGAAAGAAGGCTCGGTCGGCGCGTTCTTCAAGGGCCTTATTACGACCCTTCTCGCGATCCCCTGCGGCGCTCCGCTTTTGAGTCCGACGCTCGACTGGGCGGCGGAAACGGCGCGCGGCGGCGAAACCGGCTTAGTCGTCGTCGTTTACTTGGTTATCGGGCTCGGGATGTCGTCGCCGTTCCTGCTCGCGGGCGCGTTCCCGGAACTGCTGAAATTTTTTCCGAAACCGGGCGCTTGGATGGATACGTTCCGCAAGACGATGGGTTATTTCCTCCTGATCGCGGTCGCTTGGATTCTTTACTCGGCGCCGCTCGACTATCAGCTTCCGACGGTCGCGCTCCTCTTCGCGATTTGGTTCGCTTGCTGGAATATCGGGCGCAACCAATTCGAATACGGCCCGGACGCGTTCAAGAAGAAGGCGGTCGGCTGGGGCGTTTCGGCGCTCGTCGTCGCCGCGGTCGTCCTTTGTTCCTTCGACTTCCCGGGCAATCCGCTGAAAACGACGCTCCGTCCGGCGGTCGAAAAGAAGATGCTCCGTTGGGCCGAGCGCGCCGAAAAAGCCGGGCTCTTGGCCGCCGAAAAAGAGAAGCCTTGGCGACTTTTCGACCGCGCGACGCTCGACGCAGAACTCGCGTCGGGCCGGGTCGTCGTCGTCGACTTCACCGCCGACTGGTGCGTCAACTGCAAATTCCTCGAAAAGACGATTCTGCACACGCCGGAGGCGCTCGACGCGCTCGACGCTCGCGACGTCGTTACGATGACCGCCGACTGGACGAACCAAGACGCGCAAACGCCCGACGTTTTGGCGATCAACGAACTCCTCGACGCGACCGGCGCTCGGCAAGTCCCGAAACTGATGTTTTTCTCGCCGGACGACCCGGAAAATCCGGTCGTGTTGAGCGGTCTTTACTCCGCCGACAAGTTTTTCGAAACGTTAAACAACGTCGCGCCGGAAACCGAAAAAACGTCCTCGAAAGCGGAAACGTCGGAAAAATAACGCCGAGCCTCGCCCGGTTTGCCCAACTTCCCGGTTTAACGCGAACGCCGCTCGTTCCCCAACCGCGTCGTTCGCGTTAAACCGACGTCAAACGACGGCCCGTTTTCCCCAGAAACGCCGTCGTTTACCCAATCGCCGCGATCGGCGTCCGTCCAAACGCGCCGGACGCCGACGTTTCCCAACCGTCCTCAGCCTATTTTCTCTATTCCTCCTATTTCAACCTTTTACCCCCGGAAAGGCCCCCGATGTCGTCGAACCGCGCCGCGCTTGAAGAACTCCGTTGGCAAAAATTTCCCGTTTTGAACGACGGTTTCGTCGCTCTCGTCGACGCGATGGGCGACGACGCCGCCATCGCGCAAGCGGCCCGCGTCAGTTACGGCGCCGGCACCCGCTCCGTTTCGGACGACCGCCAACTTATTCGCTATTTGGCGCGACACCGACACACGACGCCGTTCGAAATGGCGGAAATTAAGATTTTAGTTCGCGTTCCGATGGACGTTTGGCGTCAATGGATCAGACACCGCAGCGCGTCCGTTAACGAATATTCGACACGTTATTCCGTCGCCATCGACTCCGCGAACGCGACCGCTCCGGACGCTTGGCGCCGTCAAGCGACGACGAACCGCCAAGGAAGCGAAGGCGCCTTCGACGCGGAAATCGGCGCCGAGCTGACCGCTTCCGAAGCGGCGTTCCAACGCTCCGCTCGCGAACTTTACGAACGCCGCGTCGAACTCGGCGTCGCTCGCGAACAGGCGCGCAAGGACTTGCCCCTCTCGACGTACACGGAGGCCTATTGGAAGATCGACCTGCACAACCTCTTCCATTTCCTTAGTTTGCGAATGGAAAAACACGCGCAGCTCGAAATCCGCGAATACGCGACGACGATCGGCGAAAAGATCGTTCGCCCCCTTTTCCCGCTCGCTTACGACGCGTTCGTCGATTACAATCTCGGCGCTCAAACGCTTTCTCGGCTCGAACAGGAGACGATCGCCCGCTTAGCCGCGACGAAACCGCTCCCGGCGAGCGTCGCCGACTTCCTCGAATGCGGCGATCCGAGTTGGCAAGGGCTCGAACGTTGCCGCGAACGGGACGAAGCGCTCGAAAAGTTGACGCGCCTCGGTCTCGTTCGTTAAGCGGTTCCGCGAAGCCGAAAATCCGGCGTCCAAAATCAACCTTGGCGACAAAATTTACTTAACGCCCCGTTTTCTCCGCATTCTTCGACTTTAACGCGACGTTCGGCGCCTCCTCGCGGCCCGAACGTCGCCAAGGAGCGCGCTATGAAACGTCGTTTTTATCTTCCCGTTCCCTCTATTTTACTCGCTTTGCCGATTTTAACATCGTTCGACGCGTTCGAAACGCCCCTTACGACGTTCTCCGTCGGACAAATCGCCGCGCAAGAGCCGCCCGCGCCCGGCGCCGAAGAAGAGGAAATCGACTTTGAACTCGTCGCGCCCGGCGAATTTGATCTCGCTCCGGACGACGCGCCGACGCTCGAAATCGACGCCGCCGACGCCGACCGCCCGGCGATTCCGCTCGCCGTCGAGCCGTCCGAAACCGCCGCTTCCGACGTTTTGGAAGCGGAAACGGTCGACGCCGCCGAAATG
>JAFSFF010000188.1 GCA_017435375.1 Thermoguttaceae bacterium | reverse complement strand
GCCTTTAGAAGAAATAAATAATAATAAATATATTAAAAATAAAACAATAAATAAACCCGCGAAAGATTTTGAGAGGTTGGGCGAAGACGTCGCGACCAACGGAAGCGGAAACCGAGTTCGCGCTATCCCGGAGCGCCCGGCGGCGCCGCGGGACGGGAGCCGCGCCCTCGCGGTCGCCGACGTTCGCGAACTGGTCGACTTTGAGTCGCCGAAGGTCGCGGCGCTTCGTCGCGAAATCGCCGAAGCCGTTTGGGAGCCGACCGTTCATCCGGACTTGATCGACCGTCTGACGGCGGCGGTCGTTTTGCGGGTCGGCGACGCGACGCGGTCGACCGTCTTCGCGCTGATTCGGGAGGCCCGCGACGAAAAGACGCTTTACGAACGTTCGAACGGAAAAGCCGGTAAACGAACGCTTTGGCAAACCGCGACGCTTCGTCTGAAACGCCTTTTCGAGAACGCCGGTTGGGTTTGGTCGCCGACTCGGTTCGCCGACGAGCCGCGCCCGACGCGCGAACCGGTCGCGATCGATTTCGACCGTTCGCGCTCGACTCCGGAGCCGCCGACGACCGAAACGTCGGAGCGGAGCGTCGACGAACTTGTCGCCGTCGCCGCCGGGTTCGAACCGTCGGAACTCGACTTGTCGTTCGCCGACTTTGCGCGCTTGGTCGCTCGACGACGCGGAATCGCCGACGCTTGCGAGTCGCGCGGCGTCGCGCTGGAAATCCGGAACGCCTTGCGGGAACTCGCCAAACGCGAACTCGCGACGGCTTGAAACAGACGTTAAGCGCTTGAACGAAAGGAGAAATAAAGATGGCTCTTGAAAAAACGCGAATCCGTCTCCCGCTTCCGGGGGAGCTGTTTGAGATCGTGAAGTCGATTCTGTCGCCGCCCGACAAGGCGCTTTTTATCGCCGCTTGGGGCGATAATATGTCCGACGCCGAAATCGCCGAGACTTTCGGCGCCGACGCGGGGGCTCGGGTTCGCGAACTCGAACGCGGAATCGGCAAACTGGTTTCAATTCAACTCGATTGCGCCGCTTGGCGGGCCGCGATGGAAGCGTATACGGCGGAGCGCGACGAGTTGAAAGCGCTTGTCCAAAAGGCGTTTGGCGGACGCGGACGACGCCCAAACGAACGAAAGGAGCGAAAACGTCAATGAAATTTAGCGACGCGATGAAAGCGATGGAAGCGGGCGAGGTTGTCCGAATCAAAGGGCGCGCGTCCTACTTTGTGAAGCCCGGCGGTCTCGTCGAGCGTTGGAGCGTTGTATTCGGAAACGGAACGCCAAGCCTCGTCGCAGGGTTCTTTTATTCGGACGAGGTGGAGTCCGACGATTGGGAGATAGTCGCGAACCCGCCAAAACAACTTGCCGAACGAGCGGCGGCGTTTAGAAAGGAGCAAAAACGATGAAGGAACCGAAAAGGATTGAACGTTCGACCGAAACCAAGGAACTCGAACGACTCCGCCGCCCGATCGCGATCGTCGCGGCGAAGTATTGCGTCGCGAACGGAAAACTTTGGGCGTCGGCGATTTGCGTCGTCGTCGAGGACGGCGACTTTACGCGATTTTTTTTGGATCCGGTCGAGTTGTCCGACGACGCGCCCGTCGAAAAAGGCGTCTTGCGAGCGTTGCGCGAAAGCGGGACGCTGGACGGCGTCGGCAAACGTTCCGTCTGTTATTGGAGCGAACGCGCGAAGAGTTTTAAGGCGCTGGGCGAGCCGCCGTTGGACTTGCCCGTCGAAGGCTGGGTTCCGGGAAACCATAAGGAGCAAGAGCGATGAACGATTTTGAAGTTTTGAGCCGCGACGCCGCCGAGTCGGGCGAACCGGTCGAGCCGAAGCGCGACGTCGAAACGCCGGTCGAGCCGGAAACCGTCCGCCGCGTTCGCGTCGGGCTCGACGCGTTGACCGCCGAACTTGCCGAAGCGAAAGAGGCGGTCGCGTATCTCGAAGCGCAAGAAAACGAACTTTTGGCGGAGAAGGCGGAGTTGGCAAAGTTGCTTGACGAAACGCAAAAGAAGCGCGAAGAGTTCGCCGTCGAAGCGCGGCTTGCGGTCAAACGGTTCAGAAACGCGCTCGACGCGGCGCGTAACGACGTCGCGATTTATCGCCGCGCGGCGTTTTGGTTCGGCGTTTCGTCCGCGTTGGCTGTTGTCGTCGCGATCGCGGCGCTTGGTAGGTGAAACGAAAGGGGAAACGAACGATGAAAATAACGGCTTTGATACTGCAGACGTTTATCGTCGGGTTGATAATCGGCGGTTTTTACGGCGACGCGTTGGGAATCCGGAGCGCCGACGCCAAGTCGCGAACGCTCGAAACGCTCAAGGCGACCGTCGCGACGCAAACGAAGACGCTCGCAACGAAGGACGCGACGCTCGCCGGTTTAACGGAGCGGTTGGAAGCGGAAATCGCGCTCGCCGCCGAGTTGCGTAAGGGAAACAAAATTCGCGACGGAATTATCGCCGAATTAACGAAGGGAAACGAAGCGCGCGACGCGATCGTCGCGGCGCAAGCGGACACGATCGCGATTCTTCAAGCCCGCGTTCGCGAAGCCGACCCGCCCGCGATTCCGTTCGAGTTCGAAGCGCCGGAGTAATACGAATAACGCGAAACCGTCGTTTTTTCGTCGATTTTGACGCGAAAACGGCGGTTTTTTTGCGTTTTTTCGCGGAAAACGGCGGTTTTTCTTTTGCGTCGTCTTGACGCGGACGCCGACGTCGCGTAAAATATTGGCAAAGAACGGCGCGGAAATCCTTCTCAATTCCGCGCGGCTCGCTCGAAAAGCCCGCGTTTCGGCGATTTTTCGCCGCCGTCGCCGTTTTTAGGTTCTCCCGACGACCCTCTCTCTCCGAGGTCGCGTTCACCGCCCGGGGCTATGGCGTCCTACCCACCCCCCGACGTTTTTTTCGGCGGTCGTTCGACGCGATTCTTTCGACGGTTTTCAATATTTTTTGGCGTTTGCGCGATTTTTGTTTTCGCGTCGCTTTGTTTTACT
>JAFSFF010000187.1 GCA_017435375.1 Thermoguttaceae bacterium | reverse complement strand
GGTCGACCTTCAAAAAGTCGTCGATCGTGATCGTTTCGCTCATCGGTTCCGCCGCCAACGGTTCCGCGGAGTCGAACCAAGGCGCGATTCCGGTCGGAGCGGCGACTTCGGCGGCGCATTCGGCGTTTTCCGCGCAACACGGGCAAGCGGCGGTTTCGGTATTTTCGGCGACCGGGGCGGCTTCCGCTTCCGGTTTCAACGTTTCTTTCGATTCTTCAAGCATTGCAGCGATTCCTTCCTTCGGGACGCGCGCCATCATATGACGGTATTCGTTCACCGCCGTTCCGAGAATCGGCGACTGCGCGTCGTTCCAACTTTCAATCTTCGTATTAAGCAGCTCTTCCGTCTTCTTCGCCAACTCCGGCAAGACCGGCGCCAAGTAAACGACGACTTGGCGGAAGAGGTTCAAACTGACCGTTACGGCGTCTTGCAGGCGACGACGAGCCGCTTCCCGCGCTTCCGGCGTCGCGGTTTCGTCCTTTTCGAGCGCCGCCCATTCCTTGCGAAGCGTCCAAGGCGCGGTCTCTTCGACGTAACGGTTGGCGCGGTACCCGCATTCCAAAATCGTTCGAATCGCCTTCCCGAAGTCGCGCTCTTCGTACGCCGCCGCGATTTCCTCCGACTTCGCCGCCGCTTCCGCGAAGAGTCCGCCGTCTTCCGGGTAAACGTCGGCCAAACCGGTCGCGTTCGCGAACTTCGCCGTTCGGCTCGCCAAGTTGACGACGACGCCGACCAAGTCCGCGTTGACTTTCAGCTCCATTTCTTCCAAGTTCAGGTCGAGGTCGTCGACGCGGGAACTCGTTTTCGTCGAAAAGAAATAGCGCAAGTACGACGGGTCGAGGTGTTTAAGATACGTCCGCGCCAAGACGAACGTTCCTTTCGACTTCGACATTTTTTCGCCGTCGACGGTCAAAAAGCCGTGAATGTGAACCTTTTTCGGGAGGTTGAAGCCCGCCGTTTGGAGCGTCGCCGGCCAGAAAAGGGTGTGAAAATAGGTAATATCCTTCCCGATGAAGTGGTGAATTTCCGTTTCCGGATTCCGCCACCAACCGTCGAAATCTTCGCCGTTTTTCTCGCACCATTCGAGCGTCGACCCCATATAGCCGATCGGCGCGTCGAACCAAACGTACCAGTAGTTGCCGGGCGAATCCGGGATTTCGAACCCAAAATACGGCGCCGGTCGCGAAACGTCCCAAGGCCAAAGTTCGTCGCCGAGGAATTGGCCTTTGAGGTAATTCGCGATTTCCGGTTGCAGGGCGCCCGATTCGTCGATCCAACGTTCGAGGAACGGACGCGCTTTTTCGATCTCGACGAAGAGGTGTTTCGCCTTGCGCAGTTCCGGCGTCGCTCCGGAAATCGCGCTTTTCGGGTCGATCAACTCGGTCGGCGAATAGACGGCGCCGCATTCGCAACTGTCGCCGTATTGGTCGGTTTTGCCGCATTTCGGGCAAGTTCCGCGAACGAAGCGGTCGGCGAGGAAGCGGCCTTCGACCGGGTCGAAGAGCTGTTCGATTTCGCGCTCGGCGACAAAGCCGGCTTCGCGGAGTTTCGCCCAAATCTCGTCGCAGAAACGACGGGTTTGCGGCGAGTTCGTGCTGCCGTAATGGTCGAACTCGATCCCGAATCCGGCGAAGTCGGCGCGGTGTTTTTCGTTGACTTCGGCGATAAACTCTTCTTCAGTAACGCCTTTTTTGCGAGCCGAGATGGTGATCGCGGCGCCGTGCGTGTCGTCGGCGCAGAAGTAACGACAGTTTTCGCCGCGCAGTTTTTGGAACCGAACCCAAACGTCCGTTTGAATGTATTCGACGAGGTGCCCGATGTGAATGTCGCCGTTGGCGTAAGGGAGCGCGCTCGTTACTAAAATCTTTCGTCCGCTCATTATTTTATTTTCGTCGTTTGTTTTCCAATAAATTTTCGATTCCAAGCCGGGAAAACCGCGCCGACTTTAACGTCTTTAACGGTCGCGACGTCCCTAACGGCAAACGCCTTCCGACGCGACGCCGATTCCCCGTCATTATACGCCGAACCGCCGTTTCGTCAAGGAGCCCCGCCGCGCCGTTCGCCCAACGTTTCCCGACGCGCCTCGACGCCCTCTGCCGCCGACGCCGCCGGTCGCTAAAACCGCTAAAACTGTTAAAACTATCATTACCGCAACCATTTCGATCGCTTCGACCGTTTTTTAACGACTTTTTCGACAAAAATCGCTCGCAACGCGTTGCAATTCGTCCCAATCCTCGTTACAATATGAAACAAGTCGACGTCGCGGCGCTTTTTTCGTTGTTATGCGACGCCGTGTTGTCGATAATTATTAATGCGCGTCGACCGTCGACGCTTTCCCGCTTTACTTCGTCAAGAAAGGGTTTCCAATGCGACGCAATTTCTTTGCCGCCCTCGCGACCGTTTTCCTCGGCGCCGCGATTTTCGCCGCCGCCCCGACGCTCGCCCCGTCCGCGTTCGCGCAAGAAGCGAATCAACCGCCCGCCGCGCCGTCCGCCGCCCAATTACGGTCGCTCCGCAACCTAAAACAACTCGCCCTCGCGGCGCAGAATTTTTACGACCGCCATATGTCGCTCCCGGCGCGTTGTTCGGTCGACGCGAACGGCAAACCGCTGCACAGTTGGCGCGTTTTCCTCCTGCCGTATATCGAGCAAAACGAACTTTACAAGCAAATCCGCCTCGACGAGCCTTGGGACAGCGAATGGAACCGCCAATTCCACTCGAAGGCGCCCGAACTCTTCCGCCGTCCCGGCTCCTCCGACCCCGGCTGCGTTTACTCTTGCGTCGTCGATAAAACCGCCGCGCTCCAACCGGCGAAAGAGCCGGGTTCCCAACTTGGCTTCCGACTCGGCGCGTTCATCGACGGCACGATGAACACCGTTCTCTTCGTCGAGCGGAAGGAGTCGGTCTGTTGGATGGATCCGAACGCCGACTTGACGCTCGACGAGTTCCTCGCGACCGTCGCCGACGCGCCCGACGCCGTTCCGGCCGTTTTCGTCGACGGTCGCGCCGCGCTCCTTCCGAAGTCGAGCGAACCGTCCGTCTTGAAGGCTTACGTTACCCGAGCG
>JAFSFF010000186.1 GCA_017435375.1 Thermoguttaceae bacterium | reverse complement strand
GGTGGGTAGGACGCCATAGCCCCGGGCGGTGAACGCGACCTCGGAGAGAGAGGGTCGTCGGGAGAACCTAAAAACGGCGACGGCGGCGAAAAATCGCCGAAACGCGGGCTTTTCGAGCGAGCCGCGCGGAATTGAGAAGGTTTTCCGCGCCGTTCTTTGCCAATATTTTACGCGACGCCGCCCCCCGCGTCAAGACGACGCAAAAGAAACACCGCCGTTTTCCGCGAAAAAAACGCAAAAAAACCGCCGTTTTCGCGTCAAAATGAGCGAAAAAGAAGAGAAAATTTCAAATTTTGTCCGACGCGTCTTGTTCGAGCCGACGAAAGCGCTAAAATAACTAATGAGAAAACGGCGAACGCGGCGCCGTTATTTGGCCCTAAAATTTATTTCCTTAACAAAAATGAGCTTCTACGGAATTATAACGACATTGCGCGCCGGAGTTGCTTCCCTCCTCTCGGCCGCGTCGACCTTCTCGTTCTTCCCCGACGTCTCCGTCGAGCGGTTCGGCGATCTTTACGAACGTCCCGTCGTCCCGCAAGACGCGACGGCGAACCTGCAGAATTACTGGAACGCGACCGGCAATTATCTTTGGAAAGCTCTCGACAATGTCCAAACGAAAAAACAGTAAAGGCGCGACGCCGAGCGTTCGACAGGACGACGTTTTAACAACGAAACCAACGCCGCAAGATTGCGACGTCTTGCAATCTCCTAGCGATCCCGATTTATATCTGAACGTTCATTCGGGACGTCGAATCGTTCGCAAAATTTCGAGCCAATGTTTTTCTTATCCCGGCCCGCCTCCGGAAATAATCGAAGCGTATAACCGAATTTCCCCCGGCTTGGGCGATCGTTTGTTCGCAATGGCCGAAAGAGAGCAAGAAACGCATATTTTCGAACGCCAAAGCGCGGTCGAGCTGGAAAAACTCGCCGTCGAAGGTAAAATCGCGCTCGAAAAACGCGGACAAAACTACGCGCTTTTGGCAATGTTTACCGTTTGCGCGACCGCCGTTATTTTAGCTCGCTCCGGCGCGCCCGAAATTGCCGCGACCATCGTCGCGATCAGCGGTCTTGTCGCCGTTTTCCTTCGCCGCCCGCCGGTTAAACCTAAAAAATCCGAAGACGAAAACCATTCTGTTACTCGCAAATAACGCGATTGGTTCTCCGTTGCGAACCGCGCGCAACGAACGTTTCGCAACGGAAAACTAGTCGGCGATTCAATCGACGCCGTTTCGCGCCCGCGCCGCCTCCAAGGCGAGCGTTCGAATCGTCTCGCCGACCGGCGCGTCTCCGGCGATTCGACGAATCTCCGCCAACTCGTCCGCTTTCCAGCGAATCGTCGTTCGCTCTTCCCGCGCTTCGCCCTCCGGAAGCGGCTTGCGTCCGAGTCGAGCGATCAACGCCGCTTCCGCTCGCGCCGTCTCGTCGGCGACCGCGTCGTCGAAAATTTGGCCTAACGTTTTACCGCGCAATACTTTCGTCGTCATCGCTTCCACTCCTTGCCGAGAACCGCGTCGGCGGTCTCCTGGTTCGCCTCTTGCAATATCCGATAAACGTTTTGGAAAAACGGGTCGTTTGCCGACGCCGTTTTCGCTTGCGCTCGACACAACCGCAACGCGTCCAAGACCTTGGCGCCTCCCGGTATCTCGTCGCAAATCGCGCGATTCACAACCGAACGCCCGGTCGCGGCGGTTCCGTATTTTTCTCGAAGTCGTTCGAATCCCATCGCTTACGTTCTCCTTGTCGTCGTCGGTCGAAGAAAATTCGCCCCCGCCGTCCGCGAACGAACGGCGGGAGCTAGTCGGCGTTACGTCATTCCTCCTTAGGTTTCCAAGTTCGCGTCAACACGATATAAACGCCGCCGTCGTCTTCGGAGTCGACGACGTTGACCGTCGTCATTTCCCCGACCTTCAAGCCTTGCTTATACGCTCTTTCGGCTCGCTTTTCGTCCTTCGTCTGCACGACGTTGCCGTCGGCTTCCGGAATGTAGTAACAAGTTCCAATTTTCATTTTTACCTCCTAACAGGGAGCGTGAAAACAAAGTAAAATCCTTGGGATTTCTCCCAACCGACTATTTTATTATACCTTATTTTTGTCAGACGTCAACAAAAGAACCGATATTTTCGCGATTATTTTTGTCGGACAGAAAAGATTTCAGCGGCGTTAGTTCTCCGCCTCGAACTCGAACGGAATCGTGGGCAAATCGGCGCGGTCGCGGGCCTCGAACAGCGCAATTATTTCCTCCTACGTCGCGATAATCGTTTCTTGCGTTTCGACCTGCTTTTCTAACTCGACGAGCGTCTCGTCTTTCACTTCGAGCGTTCGTTCCTGCGTCGCGACGATCGCTTTAAGCGTTTCGATCGTCCGCGACTTCGTTCCCGCGTTCCCGAGTCCCAACGCGTCGCCGTAAAAACCGCCGATTATCAACCCGATGATAAACGTCTGCAGTATCAAAGCCGTTATTTTCATTACGTTTTCTCCTTTCATTGCAACGTTTACGCCGTCGCGAGTTCGCGTTTGGCGAGTTCCCGCAAGGCGTTCCGGATTTCCAGCGCGACGCCGCGCGACTCGCAGGCGTCGGCGATTCCGCGTCGGCGAGCGACCAAGCGCGAAAAATCGGCGAACGGCAAGTCGAGTTCCGACGGTTCGAACCCGGCGGCGACGGCGACGAGTTCGTCGACGCTTCGTTCCGGCGTCGCGGTCGTTTCCTTCGGCGTTTGAACGCGTTCGAGCGACCGCGCTTGACGGCGAACGTCGGTCGGACGCGGCTCGTCGGCGAAGCGAGTCGGCGACCAAACCCAATCGGCGTTCTCGAAAAGACGTTTCAGACGAAGCGTCGCGGTTTGCCAAATCGTTCGTTTACCGGCTTTTCCGTTCGAACGTTCGTAAAGCGACTTTTCGTCGCGAGCCTCCCGAATCAGCGCGAAGACGGTCGAGCGCGTCGCGCCGCCGACCCGCAAAACGACGGCGGCGGTCAGTCGGTCGATCAAGTCCGGGTGAACGGTCGGTTCCCAAACGGCCTCGGCGATTTCGCGACGAAGCGCCGCGACCTTCGGCGACTCGAAGTCGACCAACGAGCGAACGTCGGCGACGTCCGGGCGACGCTCCGGCTCCAAACCCGGTTGCGTCCCGGCGACCGAAGGCGCGTCGGCCGACGCGTGCGCCTCCGCTCCAAAATCTTTCGCGGGTG
>JAFSFF010000185.1 GCA_017435375.1 Thermoguttaceae bacterium | reverse complement strand
CTTTACCGTTGTAATACACAACGTAGCGCCCTTTTTCAAACGCGTTTTTCCACTCGCGCAAAATTTCTTTCGCTTTCGCGGCGTTGGAACTCGACGCGGCGCGGTCGGCTCCTTGGTAGTATTCGGCGAGCGCGGCAAACTCGACGTAATGCTCTGTCTGCTCTTCGTTTAAGACGGTCGCCGAAGCGTCGATAAAGATGACGTCGTCGTTTTCCGGTTTCGCCGCCGACTCGCGAATTTTCGCCTGCAACTTCTCCGCTTCGTCTTTTCGCATCGCAAAACCGGCCAACGCGGCAAAACGCCAAGACTCTTGCCCTCGTTGACGAAACGCGTTCAGCTCCCGCGTCCAACCGTCGAAGGAAGCGCTTGCGATTTCGCCGGTTCCGGGAATATTTTCGAAACGCAAATTCAACGCCGAACTAAGCGCAAGCGCGCCGCGCAACCCGGCGTCGTCGATCAGTCTGCTCGTCTTTAAACCGTTGCGAATATTCTCTTTAATCTCGTCGATTTTCGATTGGTCGCCTGTCGACATTTCAACGGCGTACACCTCGGTCTTTTTATCGATCTTCTTTTTGAACAACACGCCGGCGCGCATCATTTTGTCGGCGATGTTGCAAGAGCGCGCGCCTTCTAGACTTGCGGTTCCTTCGAAAACGCCGCGCAGATTCTCCTCGGTCGCGTGAAAAAGCGGAACCGAACCGTTCAACGCGGCGTCGAGCGCTTGCATAATCAAAATCGCTTTCAAAACGACTTGCTCTTCGTCGCGCAAATTTCGCCGTCGCGGTTCGTAACCGTCCAAAACGTCGGCGATTCGACGGTCTAAATCGCGGCGTCCCTTCTCGTAAAAGAAGTTCCAAAGCATATCGATCGTCAGCAACGGGCGGTCTTCCTCGGGCCCGTAATTTTTGATAAACCATTGAAACGCTTGCGTTTCGCCGTCGTCGACCGTTTTAATAAAGTCGAACATACTCCGTTGATTCGACTTAAAGGTCGACGCGATATACTTTAACGCGACGGCGGCGTAAGGCTGAATCGGCATAATGCTCTTCATCGTGCGCTCGTCGACGCGAACCAACGAAGCGACGGCGCGTCGCGAGTTCCCCAAGCGCGAGTTCAAGTCCTCCGCCATCTCGCTCCAACGGTCGTTCATTCCGTCGCGAACGGTCAACGCGCAAGAAATCAACTCGAAAGCGACGGAGTCCGGCAGTTTAATCTCCACCGGAAGAAAACGATCGCGTATCTTCTTCCAATTCGAATCTTGCGACGGCGCGAAGTAAGCCCCCGACTCGTGCGTGATCGGCACGATAAAAAACGGCGTCTCCGCGTTCAGCTCGACCAAACGTTGAAACGAGGTTAAACTGTTGCGATTATTGATGAAATACTCGGAAAATTCGTCCCAAATAAAAACGATTTGCAGCTCGTTCGCCGCGATCACATCCTTGAGCCAGTCGCAAAGGTCGTCGACCGTAAGTTCAAACGCGGTAATGCCTTCCGCGTCTCCGATGCTCAAAATTTTCCCGATCAAATCGCCGACGTCTCCGCCGCCGCGCAACCTTTCGAGAACTTCGTCGGTCGAGCGGTACGGGAAGGACGAATATTTCCCCTTCAAGAGCGCGTCAAACATCGCTTTTTGCGCGTCTTTCGAAAGCCAAGCGACAACCGAATCGCGAAGCGTCGAGTTCCCTAAATACTTGCAATTTTTCGCTTTGAGCGCGTTCAAAACGCTTTCTTGCACCGCGAAGAAAAGTTTGCGATTGTCGCGAATTTCGCTCGACGACGAACGGTAAACGGTCAGGACGCCGCGCTCTTTGCAACCGATCAACTTTTGCAGCAAATCCTTCTCTTTTTTCAGCGCGTCGTATTTTTCCCAATATTGAACGAGCTTCTCTTGCGGAACCTCCAAGATGCGACGTAAAGCGTACGCGCATTGGGACTTGCCGCTTCCGTACGCGCCTTCGAGCCAAAGCGACTTTTTGTCGACGCGATTCAAAATCCGTTCCAACTTCTTGAGCGCGTCGATGAAGGTCGCGTGCGGGTAAGTTCGCATCCAAAAATCGGGATCGCTCTCTTCCCCTTTTTTGATCGACGAATCGCTAATCGTCGGAAAATAATCTTCGTCGACGTCGAAATAAGCGTCGTATTTTTCGCTGCGCATATCGGCCCCAATCCATTTGAAACGTTGTCAATAAAGGCTTTAAAAATCTACTTTTATCAAATTAAAACAATCGCAAAACGTCGGCGGAGGTTTTGTCGTCGGCCAACGTGATTTTTTCCAAGTCGTGCGTGAAGGTCGCGTCGATAAATTCGGGATATTTGGCGGCCAACCCTCGTAAAATTTCGATCGTTTCCTCGCGTTCGAGCCCGAAAATCCGCGTCGGCGACACTCCGTCGCGCTCAATCTCGTCGTCCAGCAAAACCGACAGCGTGAAGCGCTTGTAATCGCCGCACTTCTCCGCGAACTTGAAGAGCCCGTAAAGAACGACGAGCGGTTCCGAAACGACGCATTTTGTTCGGGTTAAGTACTCCTCTTTGCCGTCTTTATCGACGCGACCAAAGTTCAAGTTCGTTCCCATCGGGGTTTCGACAATGCGCTTAAACGCCTTACAAATCGACTTAGCGTCCTTCTCTTTCACGTCGACAGCGCGTAACTTTTCTTCAACGCGTTCCCGCAAATTTTCCGTTCCAACTTCCAAATTACGAACATACCACTCAAACTGCGGGTTCCGCGCGACAAGATTAATCAACATAAGTCCTTGCGCCGTCTCGTCTTCCCATCCAAGTCTTTTGATCAACGCGGCGAAGGGAGTAAAATCTTTCTTCGAGCTCAGCCCGGCGTCGCGCAAAAAGCGCCCGAAGACCGAAAACTGATTCGGCCCCAACGAATGTTCGGTATAAAAGTTGTTTTCTAAGGCGAAAAACGCTTCGAACCACTCGGTTTTCGGCGCGTGGTCGGCGAAAGAGTTCAAGCTCGTTTTTTTCACGGATATGCCTCCTCCTTGCGGATGACGGAGCGAATGGAACAACAAGCAACCGCTGTCGATCTCGTGGCACTCGCGGCATCCGATACAATCGGTTATCTGAATTTTCTTGTCGATAAAACGAATCGCGCCTTGATGACAGTTTGACGCGCAAACGTCGCAACCTATGCAATACGCGGCTTTGCGAAACACTTGGCGAAACAGTTTACTAAACGCCGGACGCTCTTTCAACGTCGCTTCCGGAATCTTGACGACGACATCCGAAGCGGTTTCCTTCAAGGAAAACTCGATCAACTCGCGATCGTAATCGACGGTAAACGCGTCGGTTCCGGTTTGCCGAACGTGCCCGAGCGTTTTCATCCACTCGCGCCACTCCGACGTCGGCTCCGACGCCTTTATTGTCAACGCGCCGTCGCAACTTGTTTCAACGCAACGGAATACGTTCTCGTTCAAATCGCGGCCGTTTTTTCGCGCGTTCCAGCCGCCGTTTAAAACGTATGAGAGGCGTTTTTCCTCCGAATCCTCCGGCGAATCGTAGCGACTCTTAATCGCGTCGACGTAAAAGTCGACCTCTTTTTCGTAACACGCTCGACGAACGTACTCGTTCGAGCCGCTCGACATCGGACAGAACAAACAGCCGGCGCGCGCCAACCCCTTTTTATAAGCGGCGTTGATCGGCAAATCGTTGACGTACATATAAAGCCAAATTTCCGCCGAAGTCCAGTCAAGTATGGAGTTATGACTGTATTGACCCTTTTGTTTTTTTCCGAAATTTTCCTCGTCGTATCCAAAACGACGCATACTCTCGTGCCGTCGCACGCCGACAAAATCGAGCCCCGTGTAATTAGCGCAGTGCGTTATCTCGCGCAACTTCAAGGTTTGCGGCGCGCTTTTGTGAACGCTGCAGCACCAACGGAGAACGCGGGACGGCGGCCCGAAAATCGCCCAACTTTCCTCCGGCGTCATTCGCGATTTCGCGACGTGGAACGCGACGCCGTCCGCTTCGCAAGCGCGGCGCGTCGCCTCGACCGTCTCGTAAGTGTCCGGAAACTCCATTCCCGTGTCCGCAAAGAGAACGACGTAACCGTCGCGAGGAAGCGTCTTACGCGCCAAATCCAGCAATACGACGCTGTCTTTCCCGCCCGAAAACGCGACGTGGAAACAATCGAGCTTGCCGCGGAGTTTCTCGTAGACGTTTTTAATCTTTTTAACCGTCGCGTTTTCAATGATTTCGAGCGTTTTTTCGTTCGCGGCGATCATCTTTTTTAAGTCGACCGGGCGCAGTTTGCGTCCATTCGGTTCCAGCTCGACGTCGGCGCCGTTTTCGTCCTTTTCGAGAACGATTTCCGGCGCTTCGTAAAGGTTGCCCCCTTTGAGGCTAGCGACTTTGCGACCGCGATAATAATAGACGTTCGCTTCGGCCCACATGTACGGCGCTTCGTTTTGCGCGTCGTATTTCCAAACGT
>JAFSFF010000184.1 GCA_017435375.1 Thermoguttaceae bacterium | reverse complement strand
GGACGAGGGAGCGCGGCCGTAGGGCCCGCGGGCTACGTCCTCGCGGGCCGCTGTGCGACTGAGGACGCCCGGGAGTCGCGCGCCGCCGCTTCGGGCCCTCGCTCACTAGCAGGGTTAAAACGCCTATTTTCAACGGTTTAGACGCAAGTCGTTTAGCGTCTCGACTTGCGTATTAAATTATTGCGGTTAAAGCGTTTGCGTCGCGTTAAGCGTTCCGGTCGGTTCCGATAGATTTCGGTCGATTCCGGTAGGTTCCGCAACTGCTTTTGCAACCACATCGATTTGAAGTCGGGGTTCCGAAACGGCTGATTCCCTTTAACCCCGCCGGGGTTCCTGCGTCGGGAATCTTGACGACGCCGAGTCGTTTTAACGGCAAAACTACATCGCGCCATACGTTGTTTCTTGTCGTTAAAACTATACGGCGTCATACGTCGCCCTTGATCGCCTTTTCGAAGTCCGATTCCAGCAAATGCAAGTAATGGTTCTGCGCCGTGCGAGCCGAATGTCCAATCCACGCCGACTCCGCAAGCTCGCCGAACTCGCGGTAAATCTCGTTCGCGCGGCTCGACCTCAGATTCTGAATCAGCCGTTCCCAAAGCGGGACGCCCGCCTTCATTATCATTTGACGGATTGCGCTGTACGTCGAGTTTGACGTGTATCTCGTCGCGATTAACCCGGTCGACTTGACGCCTTTCTGAGAACGAAGCGTTTCAAGTTGTCGCCTAAGCTCGGTAAACAACGGGATGACGCGTCGGTCTTTCCCGCTCTTCGCCGTCTTGGGCGAGCGCACGGTGAAACGCTCCCCTTCCCAATCGACGTCTTCCCAACGCGCTTCGAACGCTTCCGAAAAGCGGAGTCCGCCGATTCGATAAAGCGCGAACAAGGCGCGAAGTTCCGCGTCGTCGCAAGACGTTACGACCCGTCGATAAACGTCCAACGGAACGAAATGCTCCTTCGACTTGTTGATAAACGAGCCTTTCGGAACTTGCGCAAACGGGTTCTTTGCAACGAGTTCCATCGTCATGCCCCACGAATAAACGCGAGCCATCGCTTTCAAAATTCCCGTTCGAGTCGGCGGCGAAACCGTCTTTTCCAGCTCCGTCTTCAAACGCGTCGCGTCGGCGACGGACAGCCGGTCGGCGAGAATCGAGAAGTCCATATGAAGCGCCGCCTGCCGGAATTTGAGCTTCTTGCCTCGAAGCGTCGACGCTTTCAACGACGGCGCTTCCGCTTCCAAGTAAAGGTCGATCAACTCGGCCAACGTCAACGGGTTAGACACGGCGATTAAACCGGCGCGACCGAGCCGTTGGCGAAGTTCTTCGTCGAGGTTTTCGACCCAATTCAGGACGCGGCGTTCCGGCGTCGTTCCGTATTCGACCGCCGCGACCAGCGAATCAATGAAGAAACTCAGCTCTTGGGCGACGCGTTTCGGATTCTTAACGCCGAGGAAAACCGAGCGACGACGGCCTTTAAGGACAAATTGGATAAGGTGCGCGCTTTTCCCATTCTTGCGTTTTCTTTCCTGCAAACTCGCCATAAATTACCTCTCTTTCCATAAAAAAAGGCGGTCGCAGAAAGGTTGCGACCGCCAGTATAACCTAACAGTAATCGCTTGTCAAGCATTGTTAATCAACTTCGAGAGGCGCGGAGGCTTTGCCGGAGGCGTTGATCCAATCGCGCAACGATTTGTCGCTAAACAACCACCGACGTCCGACGCGGCGGTAAGGAATCGCTCCGCTTTCCGCCAGTTTCCGAAGCGTTTTGTCGCAAACGCCAAGAAATTTGGCGGCTTCGCTAAGATTATAGACCTTGATTATCTCCCAACCTTCGGGCAATGCGAAGCATTTTCCTTTGTTTCTTTCGAGTTCGTTTTTAAATTGTCGATAACTGTATCGCATCAGTAGAACCTCCGGAGCAACGACGGCGTTAGAGAATCGCTTGCGTTAAATTCTTTCCATCTCGGAAGATACTCGTCGCGTATTCGGTCGATTGAAGCGCCGATCGTTTCTCCGCTAATCTCGTAAAGGCCGACTTGGTACGGCGGCGCGATTTGGATCGCGGCGATAGAACAAGGCGGCAAATATCCCGTCGACGCTTCGACTACCAGCGAAAAATACGCAAGTTCGTCAAAGTACCCGTAGTCCCGACAGTTCCAGTACATCTTGTCGTTTCCGCACGAATCGAGAAGACGGCCCGTCGTTTTAAGATCGATAATGCCAAACCGTTCCGAATAAATGTCGATCTTTCCTTTCGCCGGAACGCCGTCGATTTCCGAGACTACCTCGACCTCGCGGTAAGGACTGTCTAGGAATTCGGCTAACGCGGATTCTTTGACCGCGATTTCAATCTCGCTCAACGCGTCGAACGCTTCTTGGGGAACGCCGATAAATCCTTGCGACTCAAACTCTTCAAGAGCCTTGTCGTACGCGGCGCCGCTTTTATAGGGTTTCTCCGTTTTAGGATTGACGGGCGCCTCGAACGTCGCGTAAACCTTCTCCCACTTTTCGCGTTCTAGAATCATCCGATGGAAGAAGTTTCCCGCCTCGAACCCCGAGGATTCAATCTTCCATTCCGGATTGCGTCTGTAATACGACGGATTCAACACGAACCTTCGAAGACGCGACCAACTCAGCGCCGGAATGTCTTGGTACAAAACGGATTCTCGCCAAACGGGAAGCGTTTCGTATTTGGGAATCGTCGGAAGACCGGGTAAGTTGGACGGGTTCCATTCGGCCCAGCCGGAGTCGGGTAAGGAATTTTCTTCGGTCATCGTCGTTTATCTTCCCCCAATCCAAAAGAGCCGAACAATCTAGCGACGGCGTCGGACGTTTGTTCGGCGCCGCCCTTCCCCGCTTGAAACAAAGATTCAGATTCGAGGGCGAAGCCGCCGAGCGTTTCGCCGGACGAATCGATTCTTGCGTCGAAGAAAACCGCTTCGTCAATTCCTTCGGGGAACTTGCGGGAAAAGGTGAAATAGTCGCCTCCTCCAAAACCAAATTCGGAAAGTTGGTCGACGATCTCGTCTTCGAATTCTTCGACGCAGCTTTGCGCCGAAGCCGTTCCGCGGAAGACGATAGCGCCGACAAACGTCGTTTTGCTTGGGCGTTCGCAAGTCGCGTTCGCGTCGTTTACTTTCATTGATTTTCCTTTATCGTTCGACGTTGTTGATTTCATACGTATCGCTTTTCGAGACTAACGCGGCCTCGCGTTCGGCGGGCGTCAGTCGGTCGAAGATTTTCGTCGCGTCGGCGGGCGACGAGGCCTCCACTTTATAACGACAAAACGTTCGAGCCTCGACGGCGACGATGTAACTGTCGCGATTTCCTTCGCAAAGAGCTTTCATATCGACGACCCAACTCGCTTGATCGCCCACAAAAACGCGTCGCGCGCAACAGTGTTCGCGGAGATGCTTTTCGACCGCCGGAGAGACGACCTCGTTGCCGAAATCGTCGTAATAATGATAGTCGGAATCCAACTCTCGGGGGAATTTCATCGCGAAGTCTAGCTGTTTCGCAAGAGGAAAGCGGATGGAAACAAGCGTCTTAACCAAGCCTCGATGAATACCGTTGCGCTCGATAAGGTCTCTTAACTCTTGATAAGTCTTTTCAGGGAACGCTTTATAGGCGGTCAAGACGTCCGAAATCGGAGCGTCGAAATCTTCGTCGTCGGCGCACGCGTCGACGATTTGCCGAAACAGTTCCGGCGAATCGCGTTGGATAGCGCGCAACGTTTCGAGTTGATCGAAATGATGTTTGGACAACAATATCTTTTCCGGCGTTTCCATTTTAAACTCCTTGTCAACTAAAACTTTTTTCGGCGTAAATGTCGCAGTAAACGACCAACTCGCTTCCCGCTTCCAGCCGTCCGTCCAACCGTTGATAATAAGTCTCGACTTGCTGTTTGTCTCGCCCTAAATTTTGCATTACTTTCGAAAACCCGCGCACAATCTTATCGACGGCTTCTTCGGCGTCGTGAAAGTCTTCGTTATCGTTCAAAGGAATGCAGATGTGAAAAACTTCTCGACAGGGTCGGTTGAGTTTTAAGCGGACGGTTCTCGCGTCGAAACAGAGCGTTTCGCGAAAGGGGCAAAACCAATTGCGACACGTGCAATTAAATTTTTTATTTAAGGGTTTATGTTTCCTTCTTGATTTAAACCAATTCATTTTTCACTCTCCTTCGATCGCCGCGTCGACTTTCACGCGAAGCCTTGCGTTTTCCGGGAGGATTTTTTTGAAATCTTGGAAGGCCGCGTAAAAACACATGTCTCCAAGCGACTTCATAAAGCCTTCCCAACCCTCCATAATTTCCGCCGGGGAACGTCCGGAGAATTTCTTCCAGCAGTAAGGCGTCATCGGGACGACAACGACAAAAGCTCCGCGCGCGCCTTCGACGGAGTTGGGCTCGTCGGTCATTTGATAGTTGGTCATATTCTTTTAAATTCCTTGAACTTAACGTTGTTGTCGTTCTTGACGTGGCAGGTTAGCCGGCGACATTCGTCGGAAGCGAGAAAAGGACATTGGCAACAACTCTTTTCTTGCGTCTTCGCGCAAAGAAAAAACGAATCTTTCTCGGCGATTTCAAACCGAAGCCCGGGCTCGCCGTCGAAAACGACCTCTCCGAAATCCTCGAAAAGAACTCTTAACTCGTTCAAGTTAATCATCTTGTCGTTTAAGAAAGAAAGCGTCTTTCTCCGACGCCGACCAGATTTGAAATCGGTTCAAAATTTTGGCGTGTCGCAGATAGTCGCGTCGGGCGAAAGTTTTTTGTAAGAGTCGCGCCGTCTTAGTCGCTTTGCATTTAGGGACGATAAACCACCCGTTCAAGAACCAGCTCTCGGGAGTCCAGCCGCGCGCATATACGCAGAAGACGGAAATTTTCGAACCTCTGACAATCTCTCGCGGAGACGTTACGATCGTTTGCACCGAGTCCGGATAGGACCGAAAATCTTTAAGCGTTCGCGGCGGCAAGAAGTTTTCCGCGTTTGCCCAGCTTTCCGGAAACTTTTGCCAATACGCTCTCCAAAGAAGCGGGTTGAATTCCTTTCGCGCAAACGCGACTTGCGCCGAGTTCCACAATCGTTCGCAAAAGCCTTTATCGCATTCGACGGTAATCTCCACCGGTTCGAGGTTTGTTAAATAATCGCGCCATTCCGTTCCTCTGTCGTCCAAGGCGTCGGCTGGGACTGTTTCGACGTAGGTTTTAAAGCCGGGCGGCAAGGAATAATTTTTTGCGGTGATAAAATCGGTTTCGTCCATAAGGTTTCCTTTCTCGCGTCAACGATATACGAATTAAGAAAAATTAAAACGCTCAGTCTTAGAGTATTTTTCAGTCGGTCGTCCAACCTTCGTGAGTCCGTCCGACCGAATCTTGCCGAGCGACGTATCGAATCCGACGTTGCTCTTTGAGGTCGTTTAACAGCTTGTCGACGTCGGTCGTCGAAAGGTGTTGCGCTTGACGGTACAACGTCGAACGCGTCAACAGTCTTGTCCGGTTTCTTGCGACGCCTTTGCGAATAAGCTCCAATATAAAATTCAAGTTCTTTTCGTGTTGATTTTCAAAGAAATACTTTTCCAAATCGCCCAACTGGACGTTAATGATCTCCTTAACGATCGCGATCGCCCAGCCGGCGGCTTCGTCGTCGACGATCAAAATGTTATTGACGGCGTCCAAATCGATCTTGTCGTCGACGCGAGTTTGGAGAAGCTGATCCCATTTGCGACTTGTCTCGTACAACGTCGCGAGCTTGTAAACCTTTTCCGTCGCCCGCGAAAAGACCGAGCGTTTCGCCTCTTCGTCCGTCGTTTGCCCCAACTCGTAAGCTCGCCGATTAAAAGCGCTCAACGCTTCTTGCGCGCTCGGCGAGATTGGAATATGAAACGGAATATACGGAGCGAATCGCCCTGCCAGCGCGTCGTTTTGCTCCGGAATCACCGAATAGTCTCGGAACCATTTGGCCGTCTCGACGACGCGCGGGTCGAGAACGTCCTTAGACACTCCGCATTGCTCCGGAAAAAGTTCGCTTCGGCGCGACTTGATAATAAGGAAACGCCCGAACAGCCCGCCCTCGGCCAATCTTGCCGACAACGCTTCGTAATAATGGCGCGGAGGCGCGACTCCGAAAAAGTTGAAGTACGGATTGTAGCAAACCTTTTTCTGGGAATCGTTGCGAAGCGACGCGTTGTTGCGTCGCGTCCACGTCTTGGACGCGCTTGTGTACAATTCGAGCATATTCGACTGCATCGATCTTTGAAAAGACTCTTTGCCCTGACTCATCGTTTTGAAGAGGAAGTCGCATTCGTCCGCTTGAAAAAGTTTGACGGGGCAGCTGAGTATCGCGTCTTCAAGCGCTTCGCCGGAAACAAACGATCGTCCGACGACCTCGCCAAGCCCGACCGATTCGAGAACTAATTGATTAAACGATCGAGGAACGTCTTTTCCCGACCCCGAACCGGCGAGCGAGACCAAATAAAGATTCGCGTAAAGGCCGTGACAACAAAATTTGGGGCCCATCAACGTCGAAAGAAGCGACAACGCGCCGAAAAAACACGACGCTTGATTAAACACGGTCGCGGCGCGGCGCATATTTTCCATGCAAAGATCGACGAATCCGGGAATCGCGAGGAATTTAGGATCGATCGTTCCCTCGTTGTCTTCGTCTTCCGTCCGCGCGTCGACGGGCGATTCCCAGACGTCGCTCGGCGACGCTTTGGGCGCCGCGGTCTCTTGTTTTTCGTCGAAGTCGGCAAATTCCGGGAAGATTTTAACGTCGGAATCGATTTTAGGAAGCGCTTTTTTTCTCTCCGGCTTAGCTTCCAGCAGTTTGCCTTTTTCCAAAGCCGTGCTGATCGCGCGTCGCGCCGCGTATCGAACCCAAGCCGCCTCTTTGGGGTCGTTCATATCCCACGGCGGCAAGCAGCGCGAGTTGTATTCCATCAAGATCGGCCACCCCGCGTCTTCCGACAAGGAGAATCCGTTAAAAATAACGTTGCACGCGACAAAAAACTGACGTTGACCGCTCGAATTCATCACCGCCGGGTCGACGCGTTTCATGTAAGCGCGACATCGTCGCTCGGCGTCGTTGAGTTCTAATTCGCTCGTCGCAAAATAATCGGTTCGAGCCGACGAAGCGATCGGCTCGCGCTTTTCGCGCTTGGGCAAAAAGTCTATCCACGCTCGCGGCAATTCCGGGAGGTCGTCGACGCTCTCCGGCGGTTCGCCGATCCACTCGTAAGCGCCTTCCGGGAGAACGCTTGGAGGAGCGACGACGTATTGGTTCCCCACTCGGACGTCGACGGCGGTCGGACGACCGTCGAGAGGAACGCCGACGCGTCCGACCATCGGTTCTTTCGGACGTTTAAAGTAATAATGGCGCCCGCCCGAAGGCGTTTTGACAGCGAAACGTTTGGGAAGACTTCCAAAACGCTCTTCCATATCTTTCAAGTCGCGAAACCCGTCGAGCTTCTTAACGTCGACGTCCAACACAAAAACGTTTTGACAAGCGACGCCGATATTTCGCGCGGCCGCAAGCGACGTTCCCCAGCG
>JAFSFF010000183.1 GCA_017435375.1 Thermoguttaceae bacterium | reverse complement strand
CAGATCGTTCGAGCGATCAAGAGCGTCGTCGACGCGGCTTTCATCAACGCGTCTTGAACTTGATACCCGACGCCGACGCTCGACAATTCGATCGCCCCGACGGCGGCGTTATTCGCTTTCCCAGCCATTATCGTTTCCCAAAACTTTTATTCCAACGTTATTCGAAGCGTTTTCGCTCGTCGCAAAACGCGCCGTTTGCGCAAATTCGCAAACTTCGCTAAATTCTCAAATTTTTCAACGCTCGACCGAACGCCGAAAATTCGACGCTTTCATTTTACGCCGAAAATCGTTCGCCGTCAAGACGCCGCGCCCTTTTGGACTCCTTCAAAAGCGGTTCGCGCCCGCCTTGCAACCGTTATTTTCCGCGCAACCGGCGTTTTCGTCCCCCGGACTTCCGGTCGCGTCCTCTCTCCCCCGCCTTACTTTGAGTCGATTTTTAGCAAAATTTTCGACGCGTTTTAACCAAATTTTGTCCTTTATATATTAATAAGGGCCGATTGAGCGCGCGCCGTTTCAAAGTCGCCGTCAAGGCCGCCATTCGAGAACGCCGTCGAGCGGTCGCGTCCGCCGCCAATCGAGAAACGCCGCCCAATCGCGGACGCCGCCTTCCAAGACCGCCCGATAAATTTCGATTCCGGCGATCTTTTCGGCGTCCGGCGCCGCCTCTTTAATCGTTAAAATCGCTCGTTTCGTCTCCGGCGTCAACGCGGCGGCGATTCGGTCGGCGACGTCTTCGAAGTAACCGTCGTATTTCGAGTTCCGCTCGATATGAATCAAGTCGAGCGCCCACTCGAGCGCCGTTTCCTCCGGTTCGCTCGGGTCGACGAGCCAAACGCGCCATTGAACGCAACGCTCCTCGGTCGCGAGAAAGTTCGCAAATTCGACGCGTCTAACGCCCGGTCGACTCGCCAACGCGCCGACCGCTCGAAACGAATCCGCGACGTCGACCCGATCGGAGTAAATATGCAAGTCGACGTCGCGCCGGTTCGGCGTCGTCAGCCCCATTCGCAACGAGCCGACGAGATTGACCGTCGCCCCGAGTTCTTCCCAAATCGCGACGACGCCGCAACGCTCCAGCAAACGCCGCGCCGTCTCCGCCGCTTTTTCGCTCCGCTCGAAGAGCGCCGCCGTTTCATTTTGCGCGTTCGCCGCAATTCCCGCGTTTTCCATTATCCTCTTCATCCCTTCAATCGCTTTCTTCGACCGACTTTGCCGACTTTATCGTCTTCAGAAGAACATTTTCAAACAAAAATACTAAAATTCAAAAATTCCGCGTTTTTCGGCAAAGTTTGCCTTCTTTTTTTCGTTAAAACGCTCATTATAAGCGACGCTTATATTACGTCAAGAGCCGACGGAAGATTCTTTTGAAACTTTATTTATCGATAGAGTTTTCAACTCAAGAAACAAAAAACGGAAGAATTTGGCCGTCGTCGCGTCCGACGCAAGACTCGTTCTGACGCGACGACAGCGGCAAGCGGTCGTTTCGGCGTTTAACCGCTCGCCTAATTTGCGCCGTTTCGCTTAAGGTCGCGTTTCATCCAGCCGACGCGTTTTGCCTTAAGCGCCGATTCCATCAACCGACGTTAAACTTTGCTGTTTTCAAGGAATTTAACGGCGCGCAATTATTTTTCCGCGTCAAACGTTGACGCCGGAAAGCGCGATTTCCAGCGCGTCGGCCAATTCCGCTTCGGAGCGAACGCCGACAAACCGTTCGCGCAACTCGCCGTCTTCGTAAAGCAAGACGGTCGGCACCGCCGAAATATCGCACTTCGTCCCCAGTTTCGGGTGAGCGTCGACGTCGACTTTCGCGATCTTCGCCCGTCCGGCGAAACGTTGCGCCAACGAATCGAACGTCGCGCCGGTCATTCGACACGGCCCGCACCACTTGGCGTAAAAATCGATCATCGCGACGCCCTCGGCGATAATCTCGTTAAATTCCTGTTCCGACTCGATAATCGTCGGCGCGCCGTCGGCGTCGAACGCCTCGAAACTTTCGTAACTTTCGTAAACGCCGTACATTTCGCGGTCGCCGCTATTTTCGGAACCGGACGTTTCGCGCATATCGCCCCTGTTTCCCATATCGCCCATATTTTGATTTTCGTTCATTTCGCCGTCGCGGCGCGCTTGTTCGCCGCCGTTCCAATCGTTGTTGTTTTGATTATTTTGATTGTCGCCGTTATTTTCGTTCCAATCGGTCATTTCCGTTTTCCTTTCGTAAAAACTTGCTTGCGCCGTCGACGTTCCGCGCGTCGGTTCGCCGGTTGCAAGGGGCGCGTTCCTTTTTTCTTCTCCAAAATACCCCTTTTAACGGCGATTCGGCAAAATCGGCAAATTTTTCAACCGTTCGTTAACGCGATAAACGTTCGATACGCCAAAATTCTCCGCCCCATTATTTTTTGCACCGAAAACCGCCGTTCTCCCCTTCCGGCAAGCGCGCAAGAAATAAAAAAGTCGCGACGAATCCTCTTCGCCGCGACGCGTTTTCCGCCTTCTCGCTTCCCGTTCGACGCCGTTTCTTCAGCTTCGCCGCATCCTCTATTTTTCACCAACCTCCGAAATTAACGCGATTCCTTCCCGTCGGCAAGCGTTTTCGACCGTTTCGGCCAAATCGAATCGGCGAGTTTCTCCAAAAAGAGGACGGTTCGCGGGCCCGGCACGGTCGCGTAAAGGTCGAGAACCGGATAAATTTTACCGTTTTTAACGGCTTTAACGCTGTCGCCGAGCGTCAACCACTCGGCGCGTTTTTCGGCGATCTTCGCGTCGGCCTCGGCGCCTTCGACGTAAACGCCGTCGGTCGAAAGGTCGACGACGACGTCCGGATTCAGCGCCGCGATTCCCTCCGGCGACACGACCGGCGCCGCGCCGCGCAGATTTCCGGCGGCGTTCGTCGCGCCGACAATTTCGAGCGCTTCGTTAAAATAGGGGTTTTGGGCGGCGACAAAAACGTCGGCGATCTTGCCGAGTCCCGGCGTTCGGTCGATCGCGATCAACACCGACGGCTTCGGACGCCCCGCGACGCTCGCTCGAATCGCGTCGAGTCGATTTTCCGTTTCGCGACGCAATTTTCGTCCGTTTTCCGCGCCCGCCTCCCCGCCGACCGCCGCGCCGAGCGTCTCGAACGACGTCAACACGCCCGTCAGCGACGAATGATCGACCGCGACCGTTTCGACGCCCAGCGCCGTTAATCTTTGCGCAAGTTCCTCGTTTTCTCGCAACACGACGACAAAATCGGGATCGAGTTCGACGATCGCCTCGATATTAATATCGAAAAGGCTTCCAATCTTCGGCAAATCGGCGACTTCAGGCGGGTATTGGCAATACGTCGACGCCGCGACGACGGAGTCGCCAAATCCCAGCGCGAAAAGCGTTTCCGTTACGCTCGGGACGGTCGAGACGACGCGGACGCCGCCCGCCGTTCCGGTTTTCGCCGACTCGCCGCAGCTCGTCCCGCCGTTTCGCGTTCCGTCCGTCCCGCAACCGCTCGACAGCGCCGCCGCTACAACCGCTATAATCGTTAGCAACGCTACCGCTTTGCTCCGCCCGTTTAATTTCGCCATTTTCTTTTTCATCTTTATTCTCTTTATTTTGCTTATCTCGCCGCGGTTTTCGCCGAACGCTTTCATTATACCCGTCTTCGTCGCCGACGCAACGCCCCCGGCGCGCCGCCGACCTCCAAAATTAGTCCCGTCTTTTCCGCTTCAAAAACTCAATTACTAACAAGTTAAACAACACTAACGCGACGCGGTTCGTTTTTTTTCGCTCTTTTCGCTAAAAGTCGTTAAAAATCGACCAAAAACGTTGAAATCGCGTTTCGAGCGCCGTATAATAACGGCAAACTCCACCTTTTTCGCGACGCGGCGGCTAAAACCGCGTCGTTATTTTCGGTCGAACCGTTAAAACCGCGCTTTCGACGGTTCGCGTTCCGTCCGTTTCCCCCTTTTCAACGTCGAAGAGAAACGCCGATGAGCCAAGAAAAAATCACTCGCCGCGCTTTTACGCAAAGCGCGCTCCTCGCTTCCGCGGTTTTCGGAGCGGAAACGCTCGCCCCGTCTTCCCCGTTCGCCCAATTTAACGCCGACGCCGCGTTCGGAGCGGAGCCGGCCTCGTCGAAACCGGGTATCGCCGACTCGCCTTACGGCGTCTGCTCGCACCTCGGCGGCGGCGAAGAACACGACCAAATGCCGAAAAACCTCGAACTGATGAAAGCGGCCGGAATCGCTTGGGCGCGCGCCGACTTCTCTTGGAGCGGCGTCGAACGGAAAAAAGGCGAATGGACGTTCGACCACCTCGACCGCGTCGTCGACGAAACGGCTCGCGTCGGACTGCAAGTCTTGCCGATTCTCGATTACGACGTCGCTTGGGCGACTCCGGCGTTTAAACATTTGGACGCTTGGCTCGAGTACGTCCGTCGAACGGTCGAGCGTTACCGCGACCGAATCCGCTATTGGGAAGTTTGGAACGAACCGAACCTCGAAGGCTTTTGGAAGGCGAAACCGAGCGGCGCCGATTACGCGACGCTTCTTCGCGAAACCTACAAGACGATCAAAGCGATCGACCCGGAACTCGTCGTTCTTTACGGCGGACTCGCGGGCGTTCCGATCGATTACTTCGAAGCGTCGCTCGACGCGGGCGCGGGCGAATTTTTCGACGTTGTCAACATTCACCCCTATCGCGGCGGCTTGACGACCGAGCGGACGATTCGCCGCTTCGAAGAGGAAATCGCGCAATTTTCCGACGCGCTCAAGAAACGCCAAATCGCGCCGAAACCGATTTGGATCACCGAAATGGGTTGGGCGACGCCTCCCGTCTTCGGCGAAACGAACAACCGCGTCGTTAGCGCCGGGCTCCAACATTTGTTCCCGAAATCGACGACCGGCGAAGAACCGCTCCCGAAAGTCGCGATCTTTTACGACTCGCGGTACGAACCGTCGGCGAACGCGACGCCGCAAGAATTTTACCGCCTTTTGCCCGCCGGTTACTTCGCTCGCGGTCGCGCCGGACGCGGCCCGGTCGGCGGTCGCGGTCGACTCGGCGGCGGAGGCGGCGTCGAAAACCTCGTTTCGTTCGTCGACGCGGACGGCTTGGAAACGCTTTCGCCGCAAGACGTTCCGGCGCTGATTATGCCGCCGAGCGAAACGTTCCCGGCCGACCGGTTCGACGCGTTGGTCAAGTACGTCAAGGACGGCGGCGCGCTCTTCCTCTTGGGCGGCGTTCCCCTTTATTATCGTTCGCTTATCGACGAAAGCGGTTTTTACAAACAACAGGGGAACAACCCGTCGCACGACGCCGATATGCGGGCGCTCCGGCTCGCTTGGTACGCTTGGTGGACGCGCGAAAACGTCCCGCAAGAGGCGCCGCTCTTCGTCGCTTCGGCGAGCGCTAAGGAACTCGAAGGTTATCAGCCGGTCGTCAAGGGTTCGCGCTTCTTCGACGGTTCGCGGCTGAAGGACGGCGACCGTTTCATTCCGCTCCTCGAAGCGCGTTCGGGCGACTTTGCCGGCGTCGCCGCTTGCGTTTGCGACTTTAACAGCGATTATCGCGGCGCGGTCGTCGTTTCGTCGATTCTCGGGGACGGCGCGGTCGGCGACAACGTTTCGACGGTCGAAAACCAAGCGGTTTACCTCCCGCAGGCGCTCCTCGCGTCGTTCGCTTTCGGCGTCGAGCGTTATTTTTGGTACGAATTTCACGCGCCGCAACGGGACGACGTCGACAAGGAGCATCACTTCGGGATCGTCGGTCAACAGCTCGACCCGAAACCGGGCTACTTCGCTTACCAAGCGTTAACGAAGGCGCGCCCGGCGGGTTCGACCGGCGACCGCCTCGACGCAACCGTCGAAACGCGGGTCGCTTCTTGGACGCGTCCGGACGGCAAGCGCGGCTGGGCGCTTTGGTCGGGTCGCGCCGAACGTCCGACGACGCTCAAGATCGACGGCAAGGTCGACGCGGCGTTCGACTACCTTGGGAACGAAGTCGACAAGCCGACCGACGGCGCCGAAGTCCGTCTCGCGCCGGGGATTCTTTACCTCGTCGGCCCGAAAAACGTCAAGCTGAACTAACGCCTCCCCGTCGACGCAACCGTTAAAACCAACAAGAACGTTAAAAGCCGCCGCGACTCCGGTCAAAAGCCGAACGTCGCGGCGTCGCAAGCGCCGTTTCAACCGTTAAAACCGGCAAGAACGTCAAAAGCCGCCGCGCCGATTCTCAACGCGACGCCTTTTCGCGTTGACGCCGTCGATTCCCGTCCCCGGTTAAAAACGCAAAAACCGCCGGAACGAGTTTCCGCGTTCCGGCGGTTTCGCAAGTCGGCAAGGCGCGGCGTCCGGAAGACGCTCGACAAGCTCGACGCCGCGCTTTAATCGCTCAAACCGCGACGCGCTCGACGTTTATAAGAAGACCAGCGTCATAACGACCAAAATCGGGAGCAACGCGCAGACGCTCCAACCGATATAACCGAAAAAGCTCGGCATTTTGACGCCGCACTCTTCCGCGATCGCCTTCACCATAAAGTTCGGGCCGTTCCCGATGTACGTCATCGCGCCCATCAAGACCGCGCCCAACGAGACCGCGACCAAGAGCAACTCGCGAATCCGAACGCCCGTCGCGGCTTGCCCGGCGGTCAGCGTCGCTTCGAGTTTCTCCGCTTCGTCCGTTTGCCCGGCGGCTTTCAGCTCCGCGAGCTTCGTCTCGTCGGCGACGCGCGCCACTTCGAAGAAAACGACGTAAGTCGGCGCGTTGTCCAACACCGACGAAAGCGAACCGGTCATCCAGAAGAGCTGTTGCGCTTCGTTCATCCCGACTTTCGACCCGACGGCGCTCGCCGCGGCGCGCACGTCCCCGCCCTTGACGTTCAAGATTTGCATCGGCGCCTGCATACAGATGAAAATCCCGAAGAAGATCGCGGCGACTTCGACAATCGCGGCGAAATTGAACTCGTTCGCCTTCCGAATCGCGTTCGAACCGCAAGCGAACGAAACCGCGACCAACGCCAACTGAACGACTTCGCGCAAAAACATCGGCGGATACCAACCGGTCTTAACGCCGAAGAGCGACAAAAACTCTTGACTCGGCGCCAACAACGCGACCGCCAACACGACGCCGATCAAGCAGAAGAGGTTCGGGAAAAGCCCGTAAACGCGGAGGCGCTTTTGTTCGGTCGCGTCGAGCGCTTTGCTCAAGCCGGTTTCCTTCGGCCAATAATAAAAACGGTCGAGAAGGTAATAAACCGCGATCAACAGACCGCAAACGAAAAGCCATTCTTTCCAAAGCGCGAACGTCCAGAAGAACGCGACGCCGCGCAGGTAGCCCAAGAACAACGGCGGGTCGCCGATCGGAAGCAAACAGCCGCCGCAGTTGCAGACCGCGAAAATAAAGAAAACGACCGTGTGCGCCCGGAACTTCCGCTCTTTATTCGTTTCGAGCAAAAGTCGAATAAGAAGCATCGCCGCGCCGGTCGTTCCGACGAAACTCGCCAACAACGCGCCGACGGCTAAAATCGCGGCGTTCGTTTTCGGCGACGCCTTTAAGTCGCCGGAAATCCGGATTCCGCCGGAAATCGCGAAGAGCGAAAAGAGCAAAACGACGAACGAAATATATTCGCCGACGATCGCGTTGACGAACACCGTTCCGGCCTTGGCGAGCGGCGACGCGTCCGCGGCGACCGTCGCGTGCGCCGGCCAATGCAGGTCGAGCGGAAAATCGCAGAGGAACGCGTAATACCCCAACGTAACGGCGCCCAAAACCGCCGCGACCAGAAAGCGGTTGCGGTTGCTCTCCCACCAATGCGCGGTCGCCGGAATCAACGGCAAAATCGCGATGCAAAGGAGCAAAATAACGAACGGCGCGACCGTCCAAAGAGGCGGCGTCGGCGGCTCCGTCGCGTCGCTTTCCGCCGCTTCCGTCGCCGTTTGCGCGAGTTCGACCGTTTCCGGAACGTCGCTCGCCTCGGTCGCTTTCTCCGCTTCCAACGTTTCAGACGTTTCGGTCGGCGCGACCGCCGCTTCCGTTTCCGGCGCTCCGTCCGTATGCGCGGCGGCGACCGCTTCGTCGTGCGAGCCGTGTTCCTCAAACTGCGCCGCCGTCCACTTTTGCGGGAGTCCGGCGACCAACAGCCCGAGATAAACGACGATAATCGCGACGAGCGCGGCGATCGTTTTGCGATACGAGGTCGGGGCGTCGCTCGGCGACGCGTCGGGCTTGCGTTCGGACATTTTATTCCCTTCCTTTTTTCAGCGTTGGAAGTCGGCGCGACGAAGCGTTCCGACTCGGCGTTTAAAACGGTCGACGGCGAACGCTTCCGCAAACGCGGCTCCGGTTTTCGTTCGCCTTGCCCGACGCCGCGACGTTCGGTCGGCGTCGCTTACATCGAGCGGCGGATTCGTTCGAGGTTCCACTCGAGCTTTTCTTTTTGCGTCATTTTCGAGAAGTCCGGGAGCGGTTCGAACGTTTTCGGGCCCTCCGTTTTATCGAAATAGGAGCGACGCGGCTTTTGCGCCGGTTCCGCTTTTTTCGGCGCGTCGTTTTTCTTCGCGTCGTAACTCGTCGCCGTTTCGGTCGTTTGGAGGTCGTCTTCGAGGGAGCGCTTCGGACGGATTCCCAACTTTTGCAGGTCGCCGTGATAGGCTTTCGTCGCTTCGACCGGCCCGATTTGCCCGTCGGCGATGGCGCGCAGGTACTCGATGAAGGTCAGTTGGTGTTCGGCGTTGTTGATTTTGCGACCGTACAGCGCGACGCGGGCGCCGTATTTCTTAGCGTCGTGCAACATTTGGAACGCGTCGAGGGTGGTGCCCGCGCTTCCGCCGAGAATCCCGACGACGATTTCGGAATCGTAACGGACGAGGGCTTCCATCGCTTTCGGGCCGTAATACGGAATCTTCAGGAAGACCGGCCGACCGGCGCTCGCGACGCCCGCCAACGCGCGGACGATGTGGTCGGAAACGAACTTCGGCACGTCTTCGATCGGATTCGTCGGCGCGTTCGGACTGAAGACTTCGAGGAAGTGTCGGAAGCCTTTTTTCTCGGCTTCGAGTCGGAACTCGTTGTACGCGAGGAGCGACTTATAATCTTGATCGAGGTCGTTGTTGAAAGTAACGGAGTAGAGCCCGAGGTCGGCGCCCTTCTTCGCGGCGAGTTCGGCGGGCGAGCATTCGGCTTTCCCGCAAAGCGCGTGGTCGAGCGAAGCGGTGCGGAACGGTCGGGACGGTTCGCCGCCGTAGACGGCTCCGGCGCCGGCGAGCCAAATATCGGTGGCGTCGTTGGCGCGAATCGCCGGGGTGATCGGGGAATTTTCGAAGAGGCCTTCGCGGAGCGTGAGAACGTCGTTGGTGCTGCAGCTCATCAAGACGATGTCGACGAGGCCTTGCGCGACGACTTCGCGAATTTGAGCGCGGTATTCGTCGAGCGTCTTGAATTTCGCTTCGGCGCCGTGGCTTTCGGGGCTCATTCCGGGCGCGGCGAGTCCGTAGGCCATATCGGCGTCTTTGGCGTCGGCGATGATGAAGTCGTTGCAGCTCCGGTCGGCGAGGATGCGCGCGAGTTTTCGGTCGAGCGATTTTTGCATAATGAACCCGTCGTATGTCGTATTAATATAATATCGTTTTGCTTGCCCGACGCTTCGCCCGTTCCGCAAGAACGTTCGAACGCCGCGCGTTTTCCTCCGCCGCAAGATTTTCGCGACCGCGCTTCCCGAGCGACGGCGTATTTTTCCGCTTTTATTATAAACGTCGTCGCGTCCGCGTCAAGCGCAACGTCGAGTCGCCGAGCGTCGCGGTCTTTTTTTTTCTCGGGTCAAAAGAATTTTAACGATTTTAACGCTTTATTGCGTTAAATTTTATTTTATTTTTCGCCCAACCGGTCAAAAACGTTAAACCTTAGGCGCCGTTTCCGGGAAAAGTCGGTCAAAAGAGGCGTCGTTCCCCTTGACGCGAAGAAAAAATCGGTTAGAATGACGTTATATCGCGGTTTTTTGAGCGAACGTTTTCGTTTTTTTTCGGTTGTTCGTTCATCGTCGACGCGCGCCGTCGAGCGTTTGTTTGCGTCGCGTTCGCCGCTTTGAATTTTCGTCAAGTCTCCGTAGCTCAATCGGATAGAGCGTCGGCCTCCGAAGCCGAAGGTTGCTGGTTCGACTCCAGTCGGAGACGCTTCGCTAAGTCGTCGTTTTGGACGGCTTAGCGTTTTTTTTTGCGCCGAGCGTTTGGTAAACGAGGTAAAAGAAAAAAACGCGCCGTTCCCGGAGGACGACGCGGCGTCGTTTGCGCAGCCGTTTCACGGCGTCGTTCCTCTAATCACCGCTCGATCGGTTCCGTTTCGCGGCGCTCTTCTCTTGATTACGGCTCGACCGGTTCGCCGTTGAAACGCTCCAAACGAGCGCAAGCGTAAGCGTTTTTCGCCCGCTCGACCTTCGCGTCGTTCGGAATTTTCACCGGCCCGACGCCGATCGCGTTGCGAATCAGAAACGAGTTCGTCCAAACGAATTCCAACTTCTCCGACAGCTCGACCGACTCGACGCTCCACGCCTCGACCGCCCGCTCTTTGACGACTCTAACGCTCGGCGCGACAATCTTTACGAGATGTTTTGAGTCGATCGAAAAACTCGCGAGCGTCTCGACCGTCTCCGGTATCCGCAACGTCGTCGCTCGCGCCGCCGCCGGATAACAGTAAAACGTTTTGCCGTCTTTACTTAACAGCGCTCCGTCGACGCTCGAAAAATAGGCGTTCTCCGGCGAAACCTCGCCGGCGCAACGCCGCAACGTTTGAGCCGCCGACGTCGTTTGAACGTCGCCGCGCCTCCAGCCGACGCCGATCTCCTTCACGCTCGCCGGAATCGTTAGTCGGAACGATTCGCTAAGCTCCGACGGAAGCGCCCCCGCGACGATTCGCTCGACGCCGTTAGGTATCGCGAACGTTTTCAGCGTCGCCGCCTTTCCGCTCGGCGCCGCGTAAAACGTTTTACCGTCTTTACTTAGCAACGCGCCGTCGACGGTCGAAAAGCCCGCGTTCGACGCCGGAACCTCGAACGCTTCCAAACGATCGCAATGCTCGAACGCGCCGTTCTCCAGCTCGACGGTCGAACTCAAAATCTCGACCTCGCGAAGCGAATCGCAATTGCGAAACGCGCCCCAAACCGTCTCAACGCGTTGCGGTATCGAGACTTTCGTCAACGCGTCGCAACCGTAAAACGCGCCGTCGATTTTGCGCAAACTTTCCGGCAACTTAACGGACGAAAAGCGCCCGCGATAGAACGCGTCGTCCTCGATCGCCTCGACGCCCTCCGGAACGACCAATTCGCCTTCGCCGTTTGTCGGCCCCCAAAGGAGCGTTTTCCCGTCGCGAGTCAAAACGCAACCTCCGCGAGAAACCAACTTAGGATGATTCGGGTCGACCTCCAATTCGAACGCCAACGCGCCTTTGAACCCGGACAAAGGGATATGTCCCGAGCTGGAAGAGCGTCCGGCGCCGTCGAAACTCGCCGGCAAGCGCATTTTTTTCACGCCGCAACCGCTAAACGCCCCCGGCCCGACGCCGCGCAACCCCTCGGGCAAGTCGAGCGTCGACAAAGCGCCGCAATTCGCGAACGCGTTCGATCCGATCGTTTTCAACGTCTTCGGCAAGTCGACCGACGACAACGCGACGCAATTCTCAAACGTCTTACCGTCGATAACGTTAAGCGGCCCCAAAATCTCGACCGACGACAAAGCGCCGCACTTCTCGAACGCGCCGACGCCCAACGTCGCGACGTTCGCGGGCAACGTCGCCGACTTCAAAGCGTCGCAACCGAAAAACGCTCGCTTTTTAATCGTTCGCAACGATTCGGGCAGTTCGATTCGCTCGAATCCGCAATACGCAAACGCTTTTTCTTCAACGACTTCGACGCCGTCCGGGACTTTATACGTCGCGCCGCGCTTCTTCGCGGGACAACGGTAAAGCGTTTTGCCGTCTTTACTTAGCAAGACGCCGTCTTCCGCTTTGAAATACGGGTTCTCCGGCTCGACCTCGAACTCGTCGAAAAAGCTCCAAACCGTTTTCCCTTCGTCGTTTACGATAACGCTCGTATCGCCGAGCGTATTGCGGCGATATTGGGGACTTTGAAAAAGCGCGCTCCGGAGTTGCGAAGCGATCTTCTCCGGCGACAAATCCTTGCCGATAATCAATTTGCGGTAAACGGGCGCGATTTTTCGAGTCGCAATCCGCGTATCCTCGCCGAGTCCCATTTTCTCAAAAGCGACCGACCCGCGTTGGATTCCGTCTTGCGGCGTCGCGACATTCGAATCGGCTTGCGACGCCGCGACGCTTTCGGTTGGAACGCCGTCGAACGCGACGACGTCGACGCCGAACGCCGCGCTCAAACCGACGACGCAAACCGCTATTTCGCAACGTTTGAACGCTTTTCCTTTTTCAAGCGCCGTCGAAATTTTCAACGCGCCGTCCGTTCCTTTCGCTTCGTTTCGCCGAATCGCCATCGCAATTTTCTCCGCTTTTTTTGACTTGCGACGCGACGCCCCGCTCCCCAAGAGACGGCGCGCCGCCAACCGCGTCGTTCGCTCGCCCGGCTAACGGGCTTCGTTTTGTCGTATTATATAACGTCGCGACGCCAATTTCAACGGAACCGCCGTTTTTTTTCAAATATTTTAAAAATTTTTTCGCGTTTTCGTTGTTTTGCGGGAGCGTTTGCGTTATAATGACGCTCGACGGCGCCAACGTCGCGACGTTCGCCGTCGTTATTTTCGCGATTTTTCAACCGCAATCCCTTCAACGACAAAGGATACCGTTATGCAACGCCAAACCGATCGCCGTCAATTCCTCGTCGCCGGAGCCGCCGCCGTTTCGACCGCCGCGCTCGGTCTCGCCGCCGGAACGCCCGCCGTCGCTCAAGACGTTTCCGCCGGTAAAATCAAAATAATCGGAATCAACGGCAGCCCGCGTCGCGACAAAACGACCGCCGAAGCGCTCAAGAACGCGTTGGACGCGGCGAAAGCGGTCGCGCCGGACAAAATCGACGTCGAACTGATTCATCTCGCCGACTACAATCTCTTTGCGTCGGAGCGTCTCTTCGGCGACGCGGCGGTCAAAGGGGGCGACGAGTACGCGAAACTGAACGAAAAGCTCGCCGACCCGGCGGTTCGCGGCGTTATCGTCGGGAGTCCGACGCACAACGGAGCGCCGAGCGCGCTGATCGCGGCGCTCTTCGGGCAAATCGACCACACCGTTTTGCAAGGAAAGATCGCCGGAGCGTTGGCGGTCGGCGGCGCGCGCAACGGCGGCCAAGAGCAAGTCGTCGACGTAATCAACGATTACCTCTTCCACGAAGGCGCGATTTTGCCGGGCGCGGGCGCTTCCGGTCGAACCGGCGCGCTCCTTTGGAACCAAAAAGACTCGGTCGCGCACGACGAATTCGGGCTCGGAATGGCGCGCGGGTTGGCGCAACGCGTCGCGAAGCTGGCTCTCGTCGTCCCGGCGGACGCGTTGAAGTAAGCGGAACTTTTTACCGTTAAAATAAGAAAGCCGTCGGTCGTTTCGACGTTTCGAAGGCGACCGGCGGCAAAAAAACGCGCCGTCGAGAAATTTCGACGGCGCGTTTTCGTTCGACAATTCCATTCAAACCGCGCCCCAAAGAACGCGGCTCAAACGTTTCGTCTTAAATCGCTAAAATTAACGAGCTTGCGCTTCGTTGCGAGCGACTTCCTTGACTTCTTCTTCCGAAACTTCCGGAATTTCGTCTTGCGCGGTCGTCGCGGCGGCGCGGTCGATCGCTTCTTCCGAAACCGCTTCGAATTCAAACGGAACTTCGGTGAATTCCGCCGCTTCTTGGATCAACGCGATCACTTTGCGTTCGATGATTTGGTTGCGGAGGACGTCCATATTGCCGGACTTTTCGATTTGAGCGCGAATGCGGCGCGGAGATTCGCCCGATTGCGCGGCCATCAGCATAATTTCCAAATCGTAGTCGCGTTGTTCGTCGACGATGTTTTCGCTTTCGGCGATCTTTTCAAGGATGAAGTGTTCCTTCAACGCTTGAGCCGTCGTCGCGGCGCTGTTTTGACGCAGGAAGTTGATTTGACGAACGATTTGAGCGTCTTCGAAACCGCTGCGTTGCAGTTCGTAAATCGCGCGTTGGAGTTCGCGTTCCGATTGACGACGGAGAAGCGCCGGCGGGAGTTCCCAGTTCGCGTCGACCGTCAGTTGTTCGGTGATTTGACGGCGAGCGCGTTGACGTTGTTCGTGTTCGAGTTGACGTTCGAGCGTTTCGAGAACGGCGTCGCGGAAGTCGCCCATATTTTCGAAACCGCCGAGCGCGGCGAGGAATTCGTCGTCGATTTCCGGAAGTTCGAGTTTCTTAACTTCCTTGACTTCGAACTTCGCGGCGATTTCTTTGCCGCGGAGGTTTTCGTCCGGAGCGTCGGCCGAGAGGGTCAGCGTCGTTTCGCGAACGTCGCCCGCTTTCGCGCCTTCCATCAACTTGTCGAAATCGGCGATCGAACCGTCGTGGAACGAAAGGGTCGGACGAATGCGGAGCGTTTCGTTTTCGGCTTCCGAAATCGTTTTGCCTTCGTGTTCGAACGTCAGTTTGACGACGACGTAATCGCCGGCGGTCGCGGCGTCTTCGGTCGCGACGAGACGACCGTAGTTCGTTTGAATGCGTTTGACGGCGGCGTCGACGTCTTCGGCGGAGAATTCGCGAACCGGTTTTTCGAGCTTGAGGCCCTTCCAGTTCGGAACGTCGAAAGTCGGACGGACTTCGACGTCGTATTCGTAAACGAACGGGCCTTCTTCCGGAAGAACGATCGCGCGAACGTCGAAGTCCGGTTCGCTAATCGGGGTCATATCGGCGTCTTCGTTCGCTTGGGTCAAGCTGTCGATGAGGAGCGCGCTCTTGACGCGTTCTTTGACGTCGGCCTTGAAGCGTTTTTCGATCAGTTTGCGCGGAGCTTTGCCGGCGCGGAAACCCGGAATCGCGGCGTTTTCTTGGAGTTCGGCGTATTCGATTTCGAAACGTTTTTCAATATCTTCGCGCGAAACTTCAACTTTGACGTGACGTTCGCAGGAGCTTTTTTCTTCGACGTCGACTTTGAGCGTCAGTTTTTCGACGTTTTCAAGAGCTTCAAAATTTTCCATTTTTGTCGTCCTTATCGGTAAAATTGGTTAAGACGGCGTTAACGACCGCTCCGCCGCAACGCAAAACGCGGCGACGGCAAAGCGGCGACGGTTAAAGAAGGAACGCGGAACTCCTCCGCGTCGGCGACGCTTGCGAAATTTCCGAATCTTCAGGAACGAGCAAGAAAAACGAAAGACCTCGAAAACGTCGACGTTTCCCAGGTCTCTTAACCGCCGTCGCGAAAACGAACGGCGACAAAAAAGGCGCGCCCAAAACACAGGCGCGCCGCGAAATACGCAAGGGCAACGCTAAATGTCTCGGAACAAGCTGCTTCGAACGAAACCCATGTCCAAAACCGGGAAACCCTAAACTGAAAGAGCGGGCGAAGGGGT
>JAFSFF010000182.1 GCA_017435375.1 Thermoguttaceae bacterium | reverse complement strand
TCGGCGCGGGTTCGGTCGCGGTAATGCTCCGCTTCCCGAGCGTTTCCGCCGTGATGCGGGCCGAGGAGAAACGTCAGGTTCCCTAAGTTCGGATAAGGCGGCAAGTTAAGGAAGTGGTTCAGTCCGACGCGCACCTCCGAGCTGCCGTTCCCGCCGAGAACCGGACGGTCTTGAACCAACGCGACCGCAAGGCCGAGCCGCGCCGCCGAGATCGCCGCCGCCGTTCCGGCGATTCCGCCGCCGACGACGACAAGATCGTAAACCTTGCCGTCGCCGACGTTTCGATATTCCGTCGACAATCCGCGCGCCGCCAAGCGCAACGGCTTCATCGCGTCGATTTCTTCCGGCGGGACGAACCCGTCGGCGCTGAAAACGAGCGCGTCGACCCGACCGTCGAACCCGGTCAAGTCGCAAAGGGAAATCTCGACGTCGAGCCTATCTTCCGCGATCGCAACGGTTCCGCCCGCTTGCCAACTCCAAGGAGCGCCGTTCGTTCCGAAAACCGTTTCCAACTTCTTTCCGTCGACGGCGACTTGGAACGTTCCGGGCGTCTCCTCCGGTCGCCAAGGCGCGACCCAGTTGAGAGTTCGCGCGTAAAACTTGTATTCGCCGGCTTTCGGGAAGCGAAGCGTCGTTTTCGCGTCGGCGACCGGAACGCCGATCCCGTGCGCGAGCAAATACGGCGACCCCATCACGTCCATCGCCTGCGTGTCGAGAACCCAACCGCCGCGCTCGGCGAAACTTTCCGCTTCGACCCAAAGCGTTTGCTCTCGGTCGGTTAAGCGTTGCGCCGACGCGTCCGACGGGCCCCAAAGCGCGAGCGCCGCGACTGCGACGCCAAGTCTCGTTAAAAACTGCGAAGAAAATCGAATCGACATTCGTTCGAACTCCTTATCGTTAAATGATATAAAAGCGACGCAATCTTTCGAAACGGAAGACGCGCCGCTCGCTTAATCTCGTCTAAAAGAAAGCGCCCGCCGTTCGGTCGTTCGGAACGTCGGGCTTTCCGCCGCGTCGCTCAAACGCCGATCGGGACGTTCGCCGGTTCGGAACTCGAATCGAACTCGAAGTTTGCGTCGCTCGTTCCGCCGTCCGGGACTTCGAAGCGCAGTTCGCCGCTGTTGGCGCGCGGCGGGAGGTTGTACGGCGATTCGGCCTCGACCGTTTCGCCTTCGATCGGATTATCGGTCGCGTCCGGGTCGCTCCAAGTCAGGAAGACGACGTAAGGCCCCGGGACGGCGCCGCGTTTGTTCGTATCCGCTAAACGAAGCGAATACTCGCCTTGCGCGTCGGTCAAGCCGGTCGCCAACGGGGGAACCTCCGCCGTCGTCGCCGCCGATTGGAAGACGACGCGGATATTTTCCGCCGCCTCGCCGTCGACGATAATTTTGCCGGAAACCGGAACCGTGCGCGGGCCGCAACCGACCGTAAACGTCGCGACGAGAAGCGCCGCCGCGAAAAGCGCGAATTTTTTATCGAGCATCGAAAAACTCCGTTCGTTGTTAAACGTTGCGATTAAAGCGATTCGAGAACTTGACCGTCGGCGATCGCGCACATGTTCCCCCAAACGCCGATGTTGTACGGCGGATTGCCGGAGCCGATCCAGCCGGTGCCGACGTTGATCGTTTCGGAAATGAAGCGCACCGAACCGTCGCAAAACGCCGCGTTCATTCCGCCGCTGTGATACGCGCCCGCCGAACGTCCGCAGAAGTAAGTGTTATTCGGCGAACCGAGCCCGCACGTGTCGAGGCAACGCTTCCAATGATGGCGAGTCAACGTCGCGGCCTTAGGAGAGCAGGTGTAAATGTGGTTCGCGGCGACGCCCGACCAAAACGTTCCGCGCCGCGGCATTTCGTCCGGAATATGGCTTTCGACGAAAGCGGCGGTGTTCGAGGTTCCGTCGGTAATCGACGCGAGCGAGTCGAAGCGGAGGCTGTATTTGCCGCCGTCGGCGCCGGTTACTTGACCGAGGTGAACGGTGTGAATCGCGCCGCGCAAGCCTTGACGGTTCGACGCGCCGTTGTCGTCCCACCACCAGGTTCCGCCGGTGTTCGCGCCGCCGACCGCTCGGTAGGAAGTCGCGTAAATATTGTATTTCGTATAGTTCGAGTGGCCGTCGTCGGTCGACGGAGACAACAACTGACCGGCGCCGGAATCGCTCGGACATTCGTAAATTTCCATCCGCATCTGCGACAGCTCTTTGTTTTTCCCTTGGTTCGACGCGTTGACGGCGCCTTTGGTCGAGTTTTCCATTCCGGCGGCGCCAAAGTACATATCGAACGCGGGCTGTTGTTCGAGGAACGGGAGGAGCGAGACGCCCCACATCGAGTACCAACGCCAATAGCTCGCGGTCGAACTCGACGAGTTGCGCATCACCGCGCCCGCCGGAAGAACGCCGTTAATGTCGGCGTAATTCATCGCCGCCAACCCGAGTTGCTTCATTTTGTTCGAGCATTCCATCCGCCGCGCCGCCTCGCGAGCCGCTTGGACGGCGGGCAAAAGAAGACCGATCAAAATCCCGATAATAGCGATGACGACGAGAAGCTCGACAAGCGTAAAACCGCGTCGCGAGAACAATTTAGGAAAAGAGCGCAAACGTTGCATCGTATTTTCTCCGCGATATAAAAACGGTAACGAACGAAAGCCGCCGTTTCTAAAATCGGCGGCGCCTCGCGATTATTTTAACCGAAGCGCCGCCGTCAATCAAGAAAAAAGCTCCTTTTCTCGTTTATTTTTTGTTACTTTTTACGCGCGGAATCCCCTATTAACCGCAAGGTTGCCCCCCCCCCCCATTTTAACTGTTTTAACGTCGAGGAACCGTCATTTTTCGACGCGGGGCGCCCCGACGCAGTAAAACTCGACTTCCCAAAGGCGCGCCAAGTCGTCCGGCGTTTTGTCGATTTGGAGACGGAAACGCTTGCCGGAAACCGGGTTAAAGCGCAAATTAACGATAACCAGGTCGTTCGAGCGAACCGCCGCGCTCTCGACGTCGACGAACGCGCCGTCTCGTTCGACTTGAAGTCGGAAGTCCGCAAGGGGCGTCTTGGCCGACGCTTGTCCGCTAACGACGCGAACGGCGTCGAGCGTCGTTTCTTCCGCGAACTCAAAGTCGACCCAATGCGTCGACGCCTTGTCGCTGACCCAGCGTCCGGTATTTTGGTAAACGTCGAATTTTCCGTCGTTTATCGCGGTCGCCGAATACTTCGCCGCGCCTTGGTAATCGCTCGAAACGGCGATTTTCGCCTCCGACGCCCAGTTTTTCGCGTCTTGCGGGAGCCAAGCAGGACGCTCGAACTGCGCCGCGAGCCGAACCGCCTTGCGCGCTTTCTCCGTCGGCGGCGCGACGCCTTTTCGCATCGCCGCTTTCAAGTCGTCGAGATACGAAACGTAAACGTCGCGCGGCAAACAGTTACGTTCCTTGCAAATCGACGCGGCCATTCCGACGACTTCCCCCATCATCCCGCCGGTTCGCATCACCCGCACCGTCCCGAGCGCGACGTGCGTCACGCTGATATTGCGCCCCGCCATCAAGAGGTTTTCGACGTTGCGCGAGTAAAGGCAACGGTAAGGAATCGCGTACGGTTCGATGCGCGTCGTTTTGCAGATCGAACGGAACTCTTCGCCCGGGAACGCTTTAACGTTGTCCGGCGCCGGGTAATGCAAGTCGATCGGCCAAGTCGTCGTTACCGACGCGTCCTCGAACGGCGTCTCGTCGAGGACGTCCTGTTCCCGGAGAACGACGTCGCCCAAAAGCCGCCGCGACTCCCGCTTTCCGGCGACGTGCGCGACCCAACCGAGCTTGCGGTTTTTCACCTTGGCGGCCCAAGAGCCGGTCGTTTTGTTCTTCATATACGACCAGTGCCCGTAAGCCGCGCGGAGCCCAATATCGCGAATCCGCTCAATATCGGCGATTTGGTCGAGATTCATTCCGGCTTCCCAGTCCCAATCGCCGTGCGTCGACGGACGAATCGTTTTCTCGCTAAACCGAATCGCCCAAGGAACTTCCGGAAAGCTTGTTTCGGCGTCCGTCTCGACGGTGTTCCATTGCACCGACGCGCCCATCGTCATCGCGTCGGTCTCTTCCGGCGCGGACGGCTCGCCGTACTCCGCTTTCGACTCGCGCCCCATTCGGAAATCGGCGCCCGCGAGGAAACCGACCGTCGCGTCGCCGGTGCAGTCGGCGAACGTTTTTCCGACGAAGCGCAATCGTTCCCCGGTCGCGACGTTTTCGCCGCAAACCGCGTTAATTCGGACGCTTCCGCTTTCGCTCTTCGCCGACTCGACGACGTTGACGCGGACGTTCAAGTAAAGGTCGATATTCGTTTCCAACGCGACCAACTCGGCGCGGGTTCGGTCGCGGTAATGTTCCGCTTCCCGAGCGTTTCCGCCGTGATGCGGGCCGAGAAGAAACGTCAAGTTGCCTAAGTTCGGATACGGCGGCAAGTTAAGGAAGTGATTCAAGCCGACGCGCACCTCCGAGCTTCCGTTCCCGCCGAGAACCGGTCGGTCTTGAATCAGCGCGACCGAAAGCCCGAGTCGCGCCGCCGAAAGAGCCGCCGCCGTTCCGGCGATTCCGCCCCCGACGACGACCAAATCGTAAACCTTGCCGTCGCCGACGGTTCGATACTCCGCCGAAAGCCCCCGCGACTCCAACCGCAGCGGCTTCATCGCGTCGATTTCCTCCGGCGGAACGAATCCGTCGGCGGTGAAGACGAGCGCGTCGATCCGACCGTCGAAGCCGGTCAAGTCGCAAAGGGCGATTTCAACGTCGAGCTTATCCGCCGAAATTTCAACGGTTGCGCCCTCTTGCCAACTCCAATCGGCGCCGTTCGTTCCGAAAACCGTTTCGAGCTTTTTCCCGTCGACGGCGACCTGGAACGTCCCGGGCGTTTCCTCCGGTCGCCAAGGCGCGACCCAGTTGCGAGTCCGCGCGTAAACCTTGTATTTTCCGGCCTTCGGGAAGCTAACCGTCGTTTTCGCGTCGGCGACCGGAACGCCGAGCCCGTGCGCGAGCAAATACGGCGACCCCATCGCGTCCATCGCCTGCGTGTCGAGAACCCAACCGCCGCGCTCGGCGAAACTTTCCGCTTCGACCCAAAGCGTTTGCTCTCGGTCGGTTAAGCGCTGCGCCGACGCGTCGCTTGCCGTCGTTAAGATAAAAATCGCGCCCAACGCCGCCAAGAGCGTTCCGAACCGCCGAACCGTCATCGTTCGAACTCCTTGTCGTTTAAGGAAATAAAAAACGGCGCGTCCCGTCGAAACGGTTGCGCGTCGCTTGAAGTAGACGCTTAAAAATCGCGTTCGCCGCCGTTCGTCATTCGACGACTCGAGCGTTCAGCGCGTCGAACTCCGCTTTCGCGTCCTCGTCGGCCGCGAGCCGCCAAATAACGTCGAAACACCGCGCCGCCAAGGCGAAATCTCCGGAATCGCGAGCCCGAATCGCCAAAGCGCGCGCCGCTTCGACCGTCTCGACGCTCGGTCGAAGCGGAATCCCCTCGGCGTCGAAGATTTTACGCAACTTCTCAAACGGCGGCGCTTTAACGGGCCGACGCGTTTTCGACTCGATAAACTTCAACTCGCGGCGCGCGTCGGGCGACTCGTCGAACGTCAAACTAAAATAAAACGCCGCCGTCGCGACGTCGTATCGCTGCACGTCGAGATAAAACGAACCGAGATTGCGATAACAGCGCGCCAAATCGCGTCGACGATAAGAGAATCTAAGCGCTTGCGTCGTCGCTTTTAGATAACCGACAAAGTCGCGCTCGCGACGCCGAACGTCGGCGATTTTACAAAGCGTCTCCGCGTCGACCGGATTGAACGCCAGCGCTTTGTTCAACGCCGTTTTCGCTTCGCGGAGTCGGCGCGCCTCGAACTGAACGGCGCCGAGCGTAAAATAGAAAAGCGGATAGTCGATCGGCGCGCGCCGCCGCGTCTTCTCGGACGGGTAAACGCGGTCGCAAATCGCTTCCTCCAACGGATTGGCGAAATAAAAATATTGAGTTTCATCGTCTTCGTCGAAGAGTCCGCCGACGCGTTTTTCGAGCGCCGTCAACATCTCGACCGCGTCGTTCAAACGCCGTTGGGCCGCCGCTTGACGCGCTTCCTCAAGAAGCGCGTCGAACCGCTCCGAAAGAAGTCGGAAATTGCGCCGCCAACGGAGAGCCGTTCGCTTTGGAGCGCGCGCCAACCGCAAACGCCCGGTCGCCCGACGTTTCGCGAGGTCTCCGATTTCGGTCGGCGCGTTCGCCGACGCGCATTTTTTCGTTTCATTATTCGTCGTCATTTTCCGCGCCGTTCCTTCGGTTGCGTTCGAGCCCGCCGTCGCAAGTCGGCGCGCCGCGGCTTCGAACCGGTTTCGCTCTTTATTATGACGCGTCGACGCCCGAAAGTCAATCGCCGGACGCCGTTAAGCTCGAAAAAAGCGGAAAATTTTCGTCGACAAACCGCCGAAAGCGTCAAGCGTCGGGCGTTTGCGGAACCTCGACGCCGACGAACGCCAAATATTCGCGCTCTTTCGCTCGCATCGTCGGCGCGTCCTCCGGCGAGTGATCGTCGTATCCGACGAGGTGGAGCGCGCCGTGAATAACGTACAACAGCAATTCTTCGGCGGCGTCCCAACCGAACTCCGGCGCTCGTTCCGCCGCGACGTCCGGACACACTAAGACGTTTCCTTCGAGAAGTCCGTTCTCCAAATCGTCTTCGAGCGCGAACGCCAGCACGTCGGTCGGGTAGTCGTGTCCGAGGAACTGAACGTTCGTTTCGCGCATCGGCTCCGGGTCGAGAACGACGATCTCCATTCGCCCGCGCTCGACTCCGGCGTCGGTCAAAATCTTCGCGACCGCCCGTTCCATTCGGTCGAAGTCGATCGGCGTTTCCGTTTCGCGTTCGTCGAGAAACTCGAACTCGACGCCGTCGACGGTTTCCTCTTCCTCGAGCGTCTCATCAAATTCTTCTTCGAACTCTTCCATTTCCTCGACTTGCGCCGACTCTTCCGTCGGTTTCTTTTCCGCGTCGCTCATTATTCTTCGTTCTTTCTTTTTTCCTTATTTTGCTCGCGCGCCGAAAACGTCGTTTGACGCCGCCGCGTTTATTTTCGCTTTTTACGACCGTTTTTCGGATACGCCCGAGCGCCGGTCGAACCGGGTTTTCCGGTCGACGGTCTCGCGCCGGATTTCGACGTTTTTTTCGGCGCGCCGGTCGCTTTTTCGTTCGACTTCGCGCTTTTTTTCTCGCCGCGCCAACCGGAACGCTTTTTTTTCTCCGCGTCGGTCGGCGTTTCGGCGACTTCGACTTTGCGGGAAGTCGGCGCGATTCCCGGTTGCCGGACGAACTCGTAAGCGTCGGTCGGCGCGACTTCCGAAGAAAGCGGTCGAAAGTTGTCGCGCGGCTCTTCTTTCGGCTCTTTCGGTTCGTCTCCGGCTTTCGGCGGATATTTAACGCGGCTGTGCCGGCTCGCCAAAATCGACGTTACCATACTCGTTTCGACGCGTCGAATTTCGCCGAGCGTTAGGCCCGAATCGTTCAGCTGACCGTCTTCGAGCCGCGCCGTAACGAGTTGCCGCACAAGGTTTTCAATCCGTCCCGGCGCGACGTCGCCCATCGACCGACTCGCGCTCTCGGCGGCGTCGGCCAACATCAAAATCGCGGCCTCCTTCGACTGCGGAATCGGGCCCGGGTAACGGAACGGCGCTTCGTCGAGCTGTTGCCCGGCCGGAAGTTCGTCCTTCGCCGCTTCGTTCGCCTTTTGATAAAAGAAACCGGCGAGCATCGTTCCGTGGTGCTGCTCGATCAAGTCGATAATTTGGCGCGGAATGTGATACCGCTTCGCCAAGTCGACGCCGTCTTTGACGTGCGCGACGATGACGAGCGCGCTCATCCGCGGCTCCAGCTCGTCGTGAACGTTGTATCCGCCGCGCTGATTCTCGGTGAAACGCTCCGGTTGGAGCATTTTGCCGACGTCGTGAAAATACGCGCCGACGCGAATCAGCGACGCTCGGGCGCCGATCGCTTCCGCCGCCGCTTCGGCGATCGCCGCCGTTTGAATCGAGTGATTGTAAGTCGCCGGAGCGCGTCGGTTAAGCTCCAACAAAAGCGGGTGCGACGGATTGCCGTATTCGAGGAGTCGCATCGGCGTCAGCGCGCCGAAAACGCGCTCGACGATCGGAAGCAAACCGGAAGTGAGGAACCCGGCCAACAGCGCCCAAAGTCCGCAAAACGCGGCTTCGCCCAAGATGTACGCGCGATCGTTCGTCGTTCCGGCGGCCTCGGCCAACCAAGACAAAACGAACGCTCCGGCGCCCGCCGCGAACGCGACGCCGATCAGTTGCGAACGCGTTCGAACGCCCCGCGACGTCAGCGCGACGATCGTCGCCGTCCCGACGAAAACGATAAACGTTCCCAACGCGCCGCCGCCGGAAAGAGCCAACGCAAACGCCGCGATCGAACCGAACGTCAACGCGACGCCCCAAGACGCCGCCAACGACGCCGTTTGAACGAAAATCAAAATAGGAATCAACGCCGCCGTTCCGCCGCGAGCGTCCCAAGCGACTTGCATCGCTCGTCCGATCGCGACCGTCGCTAAAATCAACCCGAAAAAGATCGAACACGCGGCCAACGACGTTCCGCGTTCGCTCTCGGCTTGCGTTAAACGTTTACGGAACAACGCGTAAGCGCTAAAAAGCATCGTCGCGATCAACGCAAAAACGGCGCAAGTTCGCTTCAATTTTTCTTCGGTCGTCAACGCTTTAAGGCGCGCCTTGCGCTCTTCGCGAAGCAACCGCAACTCGTTGTCTCCGATCGGTCTATCGGAGCGCGCCAACGTTTGCCCGACTTCGTAAACGACGAAAACGGGCCCGACGCGCTCTTCGGCGGCGGCGAGCGCTTTAAAGGTTTCGTCGCGGTTCTCGGTCAACGTCGTCGGCGGCGCGGTTCGAATCCGTTGGAAAAGCAGCTCCAAAACCTCGCGGTCGGTGTATTCGCGACTCAGCAAATCTTTAATTTGATAAGCGTTGCCGATTAAGACGTCGTTCACCGCGACTTCGCGAGCGGTCGCGACGTTCGCTCCGGCGTCGTAAACGCGGATTTTTTCTTGATTTCCTTCGTCGGGCGAATGAAGTTTATCCAAGAGACCGTTCGCTTCGAGCGGTTTGAGCGCGCGGTCGAGCGAATCGCGGAAGTTCGCCAAATCGAGGTCTTTTTCGAGAACGCGCCGAATCGCGAGAAACGCCTTGCGCTCGTCCTCTTCGGTCGCGGCGCTCGGCAGGCAACGCCGCAAAAGCGCGCGCTTTTCCGGCGTCATCGTCTCGAAATCGGGCGCGGCGATCAACATTTGCAACTCGTTGACCAACGTCGCTTTATAATTGGCGAGTTTCGCGACGTCGTGAACGTAGACGTGCGGTTCTTCGAAACGGGCGACGCGGCGCGCTTCGTTCGTTTTGTCCGGACTAAAGACGGAAAATTGCGCTAAACAAACGACGTCGCGCTCCGGTTTCGAGTTGAGCCGGAAGTGAAACGGAAAGCGCCAAACGCAACAGATCGCGCAAATCGCCGCCGCCGTCAGCGCGACGATCGCCAATTTAAGCGAACCGTTGTCGCTAAAAACGGCGCGGCGCAAGCGGTCGAAAAAACCGTCGTAAGGAACGCGGGCCGCGACGCGTTGCGCTCTCGTGCGCGCTCGTTCGGGAGTCGGAGCCATAAGAACCTCAATTCCTGTCGGACGTTTCGTCGTCCTCGTCGTAATACCAGTCGTCGCGGCGCCCGTCGTCGGCGTTCGACTTCCAAACGGTCGACGCAAACGTCGTCGGCGCCGTCGTTTCCGAACCGACGACGCTCGTCGAGCCAGCGATCGAGCCCGCGGGCGTTCCCGACGCCGTTCCCGCCGTCAAAACGGTCGGCGCGACGCCGGAAGCGGCGGCGTTCGGCGCGATCAAAGCGCTCGAAGCGACCGAGAAATCGCGCGAACCGACGCCGGAATAATCTTCCGACTCGGGCGAACCTTCGTAAGCCTCGACGATCTTTTGGACGAGCGCGTGTCGAACGACGTCGGCGCGTCCCAACGTTAACCAACCGATTTCCTTGACGTTGCGGAGCCGCTCGAACGCGTCGACGAGCCCGCTTTTGACGCGACGGCCCAAGTCGGACTGCGTCGCGTCGCCGCAAACGACGACGCGGGAGTTCCAGCCCATCCGCGTCAGGAACATTTTCATCTGCGAAACGCTGGTGTTTTGCGCTTCGTCGAGAATGATGCAAGCGTCGTTGAGCGTTCGGCCGCGCATGTAGGCGAGCGGGATCACCTCGACCTTCGAATCTTCCATAAACTGCCGCAACATATCGGCTTGCGTCATATCGGCGAGCGAATCGAAGAGCGGGCGAAGATAAGGATTGATCTTTTCGGAGAGGTCGCCCGGGAGGAAGCCGAGGTTTTCGCCCGCTTCGACCGCCGGTCGCACCAAGACGATTTTGCGGATTTCGCCGAGTCGAAGCGCCTCGACCGCCCGCGCGACGGCGAGGTAAGTCTTGCCGGTGCCGGCGGGCCCGGCGCAGAAACAGATTTCGCGCTTGCGGAGCATTTCGCAATACTTCGCTTGCCCGGCGGTTTTCGGACGGATCGTTTTGCCGCCGTACACCTCGAACGGCTTGACGGTCGAGACTTCTTCGCCGCGCTTCACTTCGTCGAGCGCGCGACGCAGGTCGTCGGCGTCGAGCGGTTTCCCTTCGCGGTCGCTCCAACGTTGGAGCTGTTCGAGCAGGTACGCGCCGCGCTTCGTCGCCTCCGGGTCGTCCGAGCGAACGATCAGCTTCCCTTTTTCGGCGTCGACGACGACGCGAACGCCCAGTTCCTTGCGAATTTTGCGCAAGTGTTCGTCGCTCGGGCCCAACACGTTCTGCAGAACGCGACCGCTCAGGATCGCGATCGATAATTCTTCCATATAAGTCCTTGTCGTAAATCGACTTTTAGCGTTCGAACCGTTTCCGCTCGACGAGTCGAGCCGCCTTGAAGCGCGTTTTACTCGGCTTCGAACGCGTCGAACGGCCTCAAACGTTTCCGAACGTTTCGAGGATTCGCTTCATTTCGGCGACCGCGTTGCGCATCCCGACCATTAAGGCGCGGGCGATAATACTGTGTCCGATATTTAGCTCGACCATTTTCGGAATCGCGGCGATCGGGCGAACGTTGCGATAGGTCAGCCCGTGCCCGGCGTGCAGGCGCATTCCGAGCCGGTCGATCAGCGCGCCCGCTTCGGTCAAACGAGCCAATTCCGCTTCCGCCGCCGCTCCGGTCGCGTTCGCGTAAGCGCCGGTGTGCAACTCGACCGCTTCGACGCCGAGTTCCTTCGCCGCTTCAATCTGTCGCGCTTCCGGGTCGAGGAACAAACTGACGGCGACGCCCTTTTCGCGAAGCGCTTCGACGCAACGGCGAACGCGGTCGACGTCGGCGAGAACGTCGAGCCCGCCTTCGGTCGTTACCTCTTGGCGTTTTTCCGGAACGAGCGTCGCTTGATCCGGGACGATTTCGCAGGCGATTCGGGTAACGTCGGCGTCGCAAGCCATTTCAAGATTGAGTTTAACGCGGCAGGTTTCGCGCAAAATGCGGACGTCGCGCTCTTGGATGTGCCGCCGGTCTTCGCGCAGGTGAACGGTGATTCCGTCCGCGCCGCCGAGTTCCGCCGCGGCCGCCGCCCAAACCGGGTCGGGCTCCGTCGTTTGCCGCGCTTGACGCACCGTCGCGATGTGATCGATATTAACGCCCAATTCAATCATCGTTCGTTTCCTTTATTAATAAACGTCGACAATAATATATCAAGCTCGACTTTCCGCCGGTTGACTTTTATTTTCCGTTTTTCTTTTTCCCCTTTGGGGAGACTTCGAGCCGCCGCGACTTTTCGGCGTTTCCGAGTTTGACGTTTCCGCGTTTCGCCGTCAGTCGCCGAACGGCCAAGCGTCGCCGAGCGCGTCTTTTTGGAGCGCGGTCAGCTCGCCGATTCCCTTTTTCGCAAGCGCGAGGAGCGACGCGAGCTGCGCGTCGTCGAACGTCGCCTCTTCGCCGGTTCCTTGAATCTCGACGAAGCGGCCCTTGCCGGTCGCGACGACGTTCATGTCGACTTCCGCCGCCGAATCTTCGACGTAACGCAAGTCGAGAAGCGGGGTTCCGTCGACGATTCCGACGCTGACCGCCGCGACCGAATCGCGCAACGGGAAGACGTCCGGGTTCGGCAGTTGTTCGCGAATCGAGTTCAGCGCGTCGACGAGCGCGACGAAGGCGCCGGTAACGCTGAGCGTTCGCGTTCCGCCGTCGGCTTGCAGAACGTCGCAGTCGAGGTAAACGGTTCGCGGGCCCAGCGCTTCGGCGTCGAAGACGGCGCGGAGCGAACGCCCGATCAACCGTTGAATTTCGGTCGCTCGACCGTCCGGACGGTCGCCGCGCGGTTTGCGGGGACGCCCGGCGCTCGGGAGCATCCGATATTCCGCCGTCAACCAGCCGCGCTCGGTCGCGCCTTCGCGCTTCATCCAACTCGGGACGTCGTCGACGATCGACGCGGCGCAAAGAACGACGGTGTCGCCCGCCGAAATGAGAACGCTTCCGGCGGCGTTGGTGAACCCGCGTTGAATTTTGATCGGTCGCGTTTCGTCGAACGCTCGGTCGACGCGCGGCGACGTTTTCGTTTCGCTCATTTCGCCGTTTCCTCCGTTTTACCTCTTTAATTTATTTTACCGTCTTTGACTCGACGGAAAAGCGAACGCGCCGTTTTCGCCGTTCGCCAATTTTACCGTTCTTACCTATTATACCGTCAAACGACGTTCGTTTCCAGTCCGACGCGAAATTTTTAACGTTTTCCGCGCCCTTTTCCCGTCGCGGTTCAATTTTTCGCGTAAAGTCCGCGCAACGCGAGCGTCGTCCAACTTTCGAACCGCTCCGGTTCCGCGTCGATTTCGGCGAGGAGTTCGTCGACGAAGCGGAACCCCGACTCCGCTAAATCCGGCTCGTTCGACGCCAACAACGGCGCCGCTAGCGTCGCGACGCAAACGACGCCGAGGTGAACGCGCCCGACTTCCGTCGCGTCGTCGTTGACGAGACCGACCCGTTCGAAACGCAAAATCGGCGCGCCCAAAACGACTTCCTCGGCGATCTCGCGCGCCGCGCCCGCCGAAAAAAGGTCGGTTCCGAACGGCGTCGCCGCGTTTTCCCCGGTTCCCCCGCTTTCCCCGTTCGCCGCCGCGCCGACGCCCGCGTCGACGTCGTTAATATGCCCGCCGACGCCGACGCTCCATTTCGAGCGGAGCCGCGTTTCCCCTTGCCCGTCGCCGCGCCGATAAGCGAAAACGCTCGGTCGCTCGGTCGACGACTCTTCGCAAACAAAGAGAATATAAGGAATTAACTGTTTAAATTCGGGGTCGCGCTCCGCGTCGCCGCGCCGCATAAACCGCGTCGATTCCGGCGCAAAGAGCGCGTTGCAACGGGAAATCGCCGCCGTCGAAAACCCTTGAAAGACGCCGCCGTCGCGAAAAAGCCGCGTCGGAACGACCAAAACGCGTTCGTCGTTTTTCGAACGTTTCGGCGTTTCGGCGGCGGTCGCGACGTTCGTTTCTTGTCGCGGAGCGCTTTGCGCGTCTTTCATCGGCGTTCCCTCTCCTTTTTTGCGTCGTTCACCTATTTTGCCCCGTTCAACACTTCCGACGAAGCGTTTTCTTAACTTTCACATTATAACGATTTTTTCAATTTCGGAAAGAGGGCGTTTTCTCTCGCCGCGCCGACGACGCTATCTCTTTCAACCAAAAAGACTTAAACTCTTTTTCGCGCGCAAAGTTTTCTTTTGCGAACGTCGCCGCGCAAAATTTTTCCGCCGCCAAACAATCAAACCATTTTCAAAATCGCCGCGTTCCAATAAAAAAAACGACGCGAATCAAAGCTCTTCGCCATTTTCGCGCCGTTTTTTATTTTCAAATTCTCTTTTCATCGCTCAACGCAAGAGACTCGCGTCGGGAAAAGTGGACGACGCGCGCACTTCGACGGCGCTCGGCGCGGTCGGCGCTTGCGGAACGACGAAGGAATCGGTCGCGACGTTCGGCGTTCCAAGCGGCGCTTGGGAACCGGCGTTTTGACGCGGCAAACGGACGACTTCCGTTTCTCGGTCGTTACCGTCGGCGGCGCCCCAGTTGACGATGCAGACGATTTCGGCGCCTTCGAGCGCGCGACGGCGCAACGCGTCGAGCGCGGCGTCGAGGAGTTCGGCGTCGACGGGCGCGGAAACAGCGGCGACGCCGGGCGCCTCAAAGCTCGTCGAACGAACGCCCTCGCCCGTTTTACCGGCGACGGCGGCGCTCGGCTTCGACGCGGCCAACGACGCGACCGGAACGCTTTGCGCGTCTTGCGTCGTCGCGGCGCGACCGGCGCGAACGTTTTTCGACGGCGCGTCGGCGGCGAACGACGCGAACGTTTCGAGCGGTTCGGCGGCGACGGCGGTCGTCGGCGATTCCGGAAGCGGAGTCGTCGCGCTCAAATTAGCGTTCGAACGAACGACGGCGAGCGTCGGCGCTTCAAACTTTCCGGCGCGCTGGTCGGCGAGCGCGACCGCTAAATTCTCGTTTGAAAGGAGCGCGGACGCCGCGATCGACGCCGGAACGAAAAAGCCGTCTCCCTCCTTAGGGTCGCCGGCGACGCAAAGCCCGGCCCAATAATATTTTCCGGCGCGTTCGACGAAAAGTCCGCCGCCGCTTCGTCCGGCTTCCGGAGCGTTCGAAACTTGGACGTAATTGAACGGTTTGCGGGTCGCGTCGTCCGCTTTCGGTTCGAAATAATGGCGGTCGAGCGACAGAATCTTATGTTCGAGCGGAAGCGCGCCCCGTTCGTTGCGAGCGACGCTCAACGCGCTTTCGCCGACGCGGAGCGTTTCGTTTTCCGGCAAAAACGCGACCGGTCGAATCGTCCAAGGCGCGCGGAAAGCGACGAACGCGACGTCCGTTTCCGGATCGGAGTAAACGCATTCGCCGACGACCGTTTCGACGCGGCCCGACTTCGGATCGGAGGCGACGACCGAAATTTTCGCCGCGCTCCAATCGGAGACCTCGCGGAAAAGATGCCCGCACGTCGCGACCAACGCTTCGCCGTGTCGCGGGTCGGAGTGCGCGACGACGCCGGTCGCGGAGTCGCTCCGCCCGTCGGCGCCGGTTCCGACGACGAGATCGATTCGAACGGTCGCTTCGTCGAGCCGTTCCCAAACGGCGGCGTCGAGAATCGCCCGTTCGGCGGCGCTCGAATTATTCGGGCCGGGGTTCGCCGTCGACGCGGCGGACGGCGCGTTCGCCGAAACTTGCGCGATCGGAGCGGGCGCGGACGCCGGAAGCGTCGCGGCGGCGAGCGAAATCGGATTCGGAGCGGAAGGGGCGGACGGCGCGGAAACCGTTATCGGCGCGACCGGAGCCGCCGGAACGTTCGCGACGGGCGCCGCGAGCGGAGTCGGCGCTTCCGGCGCGACCGGAGCGCCCGAAACGGCGAAACCGGTCGAGTCGTCGGTCGTTTGAGCGCGCGTTACTCGAGCGGCTTCCGAATTTTTCTTCGCCGTTCGAACCGCGAGTTCTTCGCGCCCCCGGGCGAAGAGGCGCAAAAGTTGATTGCGCAAGAGCGCCGGGCTCGGCGTTCCGGGCGTCGCGACGCGGTCGACTTCTTTGCCGTCGACGAGCAACACGAACGTCGGCGTCGCGACGACGGCGAAACGGTCGAAAAGTTCGGCGCCGCCGTTTTCTCGCTCGACGCGTTGAATCGGATAATTTTTGTTTCGCATCGCGTTCAGCAACGCGTTCGTTCGGGCGGCGTCGGCGTCCGTTTTCGACGCGAACTCCAAAACGACAAGCCGCGCCGCGAACGGATTCGCGCCGTTCGTCGTCGGGGCGAGCGCCGCGGGAGAGCGCGCGTTTCCGTCGTTCGCCTCCGTCGAAATCGGAGTCGTCGCCGCGGCGCCGGTCAAAGCCGCCGCGCTCAAAAGAACGCCGCCGACGCGGGCCCAAGTTCGTCGTTTCGTTTGTCGTCGCAACATATTTCGCGCTCCTTCGTCGCTTGTTCGTCGAACCGTCGAGCGTTCGCAACCGCTTTCCTTAGCGCGGTCGAACGTCGGCGCGACGCGTCGAAAATCCGTCTTCGACCGTCGCCGCCGCCAGTTTAACGTTTTCTCGGAAGCGCCGCAAGAGCGATTTTTCGCGCCGTCGAGCGACTCAAAAAAAACGCGGTTCCGAAAGACGCGCCGCCTTCGAAACCGCGTTTAACGCTTTAACGCCAAACGTTTATCGCCGACTAAAAATCAAAATCGGCGCGATAGAAGAACGAACTTTCCGGCGCGACGTCTCCCTTCAAATAAAGGTCTTCCGGCGACTCGAACGGGATATTGTCGAACCACTTGAACGAAACGAAATCGGCGTCGGCGACCGAACGCGGAACGGAAAGCTGCAATTTGTTCCCGTCGAGCTTCCAGCGGACTCCGTCGACGGTCGCGCTCGTTTTCCAAGCGGCTTCCGACTCGGCTTTTTCCGCGTCGAAACGTTCCGCGCTCGCGGTTCCGTCGGCGGAGTACGAGCGGCCGATCAGCAAGTCGACGCCGCGCCAACCGGTCTTGTCGCCGTCGAGGTCGAGCCCCAAGCAGAGCCCGTTCGGCGTTTCCGGTCGAATCGGCTCCCGCGTTTCGACGTAAAAATAGACGTTTTCCGCGTCGCGAGCGACCTTCGCGAACGTTATGTCGTTGCGCCCGGACGCGTCGCGGTAATGCGTTCCGCCGACGCCCGGGAAGTCGCGCGGAATCGTTTCCTTGACGTGATCGCGGAACGTCGGCTCGACGGCGTCCCATTGCGCGAAATCGGCGTCCGCCGCGAACGAAATCGTCGTCGGCTCTTGAATCGGTTTCGGCAAGTCCGGCGTTCCCTTATACTTGCGGATTCCGTCGACCGTTTGCCAATAGTAATTGTCGAAGTGCATTCCGCGCGACGGTTCGACGTCGCGGCTGTACTCTTGGTTGAATTGGTCGACGAACATATACCGGTTTTCGCCGATCTTCCAACGTCCGGCGACCCATTCGTTCCAGCCGGTGATGAAGACGAACGGCGGGTCGAGTTCGAAAGCGCGCTCCCATTGCTGCGCGTAATTTTTCCCGACGTTCGGATCGGGGTTCTCTCGCCATTTCTCGTAATCGACTTTCCCGTCGGCGTCCGGTTCCGGAACGTAAAACGAGCGGCCGCGCGCCGTTTCGCGACTCATCCAAACCGGGAGCCCGGCGGCGTCGCGAGCGAGGTTTTGCGACGTCGAGACGTTGACCTGTTCCGGCGTTTTTTCGTCTTTCGTCCAAGAATACGGCTGCGGATACGCGGCGACCCAGTGCCAAGCGTCTTGCGTGTTCTTCATTCCGAACGTCGGCCAGTACGCGGTACGGAAGGTGAATTTGTCGCGCAGGCCTTCCGGAACCTCCGCCGGATTCGAGAGAATGAGCGGCTTGCCCTCCCAATGGAAGAAAAGCGGCGCGTATTTTTCCTTCGAATAGCATTCGTCCCAGATTTTTTGCGTCGTCGGGCCGACTTTGGTGTTCGTCATAAACGCGATTTGCGGGACGGTTTCGCCGTCGGCCTTCATTTCGAGGAGCAGATCGCAAAGCGGCAGATAGACGTGCGGGTAAGTAACGGCGTTCGTCGTGTCGAAAATCAAAACGTCGACGCCGGCATCGGCGAGCAGGTTCATATGACGGCGAACGACCCAAGGGTCGCGGGAGTCGTAATACCCGTAAAGCGGCTCGCCCCAGAAGTGCATTTGGCCGTTCGTTCCGAGAAGCGCGTCGTTTTCATTGCGCACGGCGTTCGGGTCTTTTTCGAGAATTTTCGTTAGGTCGTAGGGGCGCGGCGCGTCTTTCGGCGCGTTTTTGTCGGTTGGAATGATCGAAGTCGGGTCGAGCCAAAGGAAGTAAAAGATTCCGATCGTTTTATCGTCGCGAATCGCGACGCGAGCCGGGTCGTCCGGTTTTTGTCCGACGATATTCCGTCCAAGCGCGTCGTATCCGCCCCAAGGGACGCCGTCCGACTGCGCGAACGCCGCCGACGCGCCGTAAGCGCCGCCGAGAACCGCCGTCAAACCGAGCGCCGCCGACCAAGCGAAGCGCCGCGTCGTTTTTTCTCTTTTCCTCATTTCCCTTTTCTCCCGTTTTTTCGCCGTTCGTCGACCGGCAAGCGCCCGTCTTTTCTCAACGCCGCCCGCCGCGACGTTTCTTTGGCGACGATTATAAAAAATCGCGACGACGCTTGCAAGCGTTTTCGTCGAAAAAAGGCTAAAAAGCGGAGAAAAAAACGCGCCCCTATAGTAATAACGACAAAATCGCGAAATCGCCGCTCCGCTCCAATAAAAAAGCGACGAAGCCGCAAAGCTCCGTCGCTCTTTCGTTTTAACGTTTAACGCTTAACGTTTTCCGTTACGGATAATCGTATCCGCGCCGCGTTTCCGCGACCGGAAGGGCCGGCGTCGCGTTCGGCGCCTCGTCGTCTTCGGTCGCGACTCCGGTCTCCGCGGTTCCCCAATCGCCGTCGCCGGTCATTTGACGCACCGCTTCGGGCGAACGACCGCCGGAAAGTTGCTCGAACGTCGGGAGACGGTCGAGCCCGGCCAGCGCGTCTTGCGACGTTCCGACGTCCGCCGTCGCGGCGCGCAGGAGATTTTCGTCGATGTTCCCCGGGTCGACCCAGCGTCCGGTCTCGTCGAGTTGGAAGACGCCGAGGTGGAGCATCAGGTTCATACGGCGCGATTGGTATTGCAGCCAGGTTTGCATAATTTCGTTTTGCGAATTAAGCAGGTTTTCCAACGCGTTGACCAACGCTTCGACGTTCGAGTTGACCGAACCGACGCGGGACGAACCGGTCGGCGGCTTCGTCAGGTCGAGCTGCGCGGTGTGAACGCGTTTGATGGAGGTCAAAACGCTGTCCCGTTGAAGCTCGAAACTGATTTGCGCCAACTCGATAGCGCGGATCGCGCTGCGAATTTGTTGGTGAACGCCGTCGACGTAAGCGTAGTAATTGCGGCGCGCTTGGTCGTAGGAAATCAACGCCTGACGGTAGCTGTTCCGCTCCATAAAGCGGTCGAGCGGCGCGTCGAATTGGAAACCGGCGGTGAACTGCGCTCTGTCCGAACTGAAATTCACCGGGTTCGAGCCTTCGTTCGAGATCGAGCCGCCGACCGAAACGCTCAAGTCGCTTCGGAGTTTGTCGGCGACGATTTCAATGTTGCGCCATTGGTCGACGAGGTTCGAACGCATATTCATCCAGTCGAGGCGGCGTTCGCGAGCGACTTGGAACGCGTAATCGGCTTGAACGTCGACGATCGGGAGTTCGATCGCTTCGAGACGAGCGCGCGCTTGAATCAAGTGCAACGTCATCAACGCTTCCGACAGTTTCGTCAAGCAAGAGCTGAACCAAACGCGGTAAACGTCGTCGCGAGCGAGGGCGCCGGAGCGCAACGACGCCAACGATTCGTCGAGCGCGGCGCGACGTCGAAGGTATTCTTCGCGGTTGGCCTCGGTAACGTCGACCGCCATCGCGTCGAGTTCGGCCAGTTCGCGTTCGAGTTCGCCGACGTTGAATTGAATCGGGTCGTTCAATTCCGCCGTCATATGCAGGTCGGCGACGAGTTGTTCGACGGTCGACGCGAACGGCGAATTTTCCGGATTTTCGCGTTTTTCGACGATCATCGCGGCGAGATCGTCCGGCGAATACGTCAAAATCGTTTGATCGATCAGATCGAGTAGTTTCGCGACGTCGTATTGAACGCCGCGCGATTTCAAGACGACGCCGTATTCGTTGACTTCTTCGTTCGGACGTTCGAGGTCTTCGCGAATCTCCTTGACGCGTTGCGCGAAGAGTTGCGCGTCGGCGAAGGAGCTGTTGAGTTCCGGGTTGTCCCGCTCGAATCGAACGCGAATCGCTTCCAACGCGGCCAAGCGGCGCGGCGCGACCTCCGTTTCCAAGTACTCGAGGTCGGCGAGCGTATCTTGCAAACCGAGCCCGAATTGTTGGTCGAAGTCGGCGAAAATCGCGCGCAAGTCGGCGATCGAAATTCGCGTCGGGAGCGCCTGCGAGTTTTTCAGGTCGTCGAGCGAATCGACGTAACGGCGCGAATCGGCGACGACTTCGTTATTTTTATCGCGAAGCCAACTCAAGAGCGCGGTAACGTCCGCTTGGAAATTCCCGAGCGTTTCCGGCATCAAGTTGAATTGATCGGTCAACGGGTCGCGAACGACGACGTTCTCAATATCCGGCGGCAATCCCAAGTCGATCAAATAAGACTCGATCGAGTTGCGATAGTTGTTCTTCAACTCGATGAGGTTCTTCTGGCTCGAAAGCCAAGTTTGGCGCATACGGTCGACTTCGGTGCGGCTCGTAACGCGGCTCGTCGCGAAGTATTCTTCGTAACGTTGATAGTTGTCCGCCGACGACGAAACGTTCGACTCTTGGTTGCGAATGCGGATTTGATCCGAAAGGAGCCCGTAGAACCCGCCGACCTGCGCGCCGCCGACGCCGCTTCCCGGGTAACCGCCGCTCGACGGAGCCGAAACCGGAGACGAACCGGTCAGGACGCCGACGTAAAAGCCCTGTTGATAAAACGCCAACTGACGAACGTTCGCCAACAACCGTCGTTCGCTGCGCGTCAAGTTTTCCAAAACGATAGCGCGCCCTGCGCCGCGCAGGAACGGTTGCGTCAAACTGTAGCTAAGCGAAGTCGTCGGCGTCAGCGTGTCGTTCGACGGGCTGAACGTCCAAACCATCGAGTTCGCGAGGTCGACGACGACGTCCGCTCCGGTCGCCAACTTGCGGCGCGCGCCGACGTCGGCCGTTCCGGCTTCGAGCGACGAAACGCTCGAGTCCTTGAAACCGCCGCTGTTGCGATAGAAGAGCGAGCTGCCGCCGTAAAACTTCACGTCGAACGCGTAACGCTCGGCGGTAACGTTAAGCGCCGCCAAATAAACGTTTTCCAACGCGTTGCGATAGTCCGGCGAGTGCAGAAGCGCCAAGTCGAACGCGGTCTTTTGGTCGACGACGATTTCGCCGTTTTCGTTCGGAGCCGGCAACGTGTCGCGCCAGCTTTCGTTCTCGACCGTTTGCACAAAACCGTTCGCGCTCCACTTTTCTTGGCCCTTGCGACCTTCGACGTCGTTGAGCAAACGCGCCGCGGTGCAGTCGTCGACCGGCGACGGTTGCGCGTCCGGATTGTACCGGTTCGCGTAACGCGACTTCGACGACTCCGCGAGCGTGAAGTTTTCCATATCCCAATATTTTTCTTCCGAACTTTTCCCGACCGTGTTCAGGAGGCCGTAAACCTCCTTGTCGGCGTCCGTTCGATATTTGCCGCGCGAACACCCCGGCGCCGCGAACGACGTCAGCGCGAGCCCCGTTAAAATTAGCGCCAACCCTTTTGTTCGAGAACGCGAAAAGATCGCGCTTCCCTGCGCTTCTTCCCGCTCGAGCGTTTCCGCGACTTGCGTCGCGACGCGTCGCTCCTTCACTTTCCACTTGCTCATAAGGCAACTCCGCCAAACCGTTAAAACGTTTCGTCGACGTTCGCCGCAAAACGACCGCGGTCGCGACGCGCAAAAAACGCTTCGCTCGACGACGTTTCGAACGTCCGACGCCTTCGCCTCCTGCGAAAACGCCGACCGTTTCGCCGCGTCGAGTTCGTTTTAAGCGACTCCTTTCGCTAAAAAACAACTCGACGCGACGACGCGAACCAACGGCGTCCGACCGACGTCGCCTCGCCGGAACGGGTTTTTTCGTCGCGTCGTTTGGCCGACCAAACAAGAAAAGACGACGAAAACGGGCGAGCGCGCAACGCGTCGGACAAAAACGAGACGACTCCTTTCGTCGCGTTTTTTCACCGTATACTTTTGTATCGACTTTTCCGGTTGTAACATTTACAACTTTTTTAACAAACGCAATAATTATTCCTCCTATTCTATGCGCTCTCAAACGGGCCGCCTTGCTTTTCTTCCCAAAACAAGGCGGATTATTCGTGTTTTAACGATAAAATAAACTGCGCAAAAAAAGGAAAAAAGTTTTTCTTGATAAGAAAGAAAAAAAACTTGACAAATCCCCGATTTGACGATACTATCAATATTAGAAAATTTTACGGGAGCGTCGTTTTTTTGCGCGACGAAGCGTTAATTTAGAGAAAATGCGCTATTTCGGAAAATTGCGTTAAAAAAACGTTCGTTCCCGACGATAAGATAGATAAACCGCGGAGTTTTTACCGCGACGCGTTCGGTTTTTTTGACCGTTGGGCGTTCGCGACTTCGGCGACGGTTAATAATACATTACGGCGATTTCCACAAAATCGCGGAAATACGACAGCACACCTCGAAAATTAGGCGGATGAGGCGCGTTATGAACGTTTGGAACAAAGTTTTTTATGCCTTGATCGCAGTTTTATGCGTCGGTTTTACCGTTTTAGCGGCGAACAAATATTCGCTGACGAAAGAATGGGACGCGAAACTCGAAGCGCAAAACGCGAAAATCGCGCAACTGCAAGACGAAATCGCCGCGCTGAAAATTGAGATCGACGGCGATCCGATGAAAAAAGCGGAAACCTGGGTCGACCTCGGCGTTCGCGCTCAACTTGATCGCGTTCGCGGTCTCCTTCGCGGCGACGCGTTCGTCAACTGCCTTCCGATCGAAGCGACGACGTTTGAAGTCGACAAAGACCCGATTTCGCAAGAGTCCGTTTTGGGCGCGAAAATTAGCTTCGCCGTTCCGGCTTCGTACAGCTTGGCGGCGTTCGCCGACGCCGACGACTCGACCGCGACGTTCCGCAAAGGCGCGGTCGCGTACGTCTTCGACTCCGGTTTGACTTACGTCGACGAAGCGGCGAAAACGGCCGAAGCCGACGCCGAAGCGACGGAAGCCGCGGCGGCCGAACCTCGTTTCCTCGGCGCGTTCAAATTCGTCGGCGCCGCGGACGCGCAAGCGGTTCTCGAATCGGTCGGCAATTTGACCGCCGACGAACTCGCCGCGATTCAAGAATCGCAAAAGAGCGGTCGCTCTTGGGTCGTTTGCGTCGACCGTCTCCCGACGGACGCTCCGACGAACGTCGCGGAACTTATCGCCGCCGACGCCGAAACGTTCGCCTCGTTGGACGAAACGACGAAAACGTTCTTCGAAACCGCGAACCCGTCCGCGCAAGTCTTTGAAAATCTCGCGACCGTCGCCGACGCGACGACCGCCGTCGACTACCAAGGCCTGCTCGCCCGTCAATTCGAGGTTCGCGACGCGCAAACCCTCTTGAAAGCTCGCCGCTCGCTCGCGCTGAACGACCTGACTTACGTTCTCGTCGATCAACTCGTTTTGATCGGGGGCGAAGTCGACGAAGCGACGCAAGCGCTTTATTCCGCCGAAGACTTCGACGCCGCGGTCGCCCGCAAACTCGTTCCGTCGTATGAAGAACAACAAACGACGCTCGCCGCCGAACTTGAAAAGATGGAAAGCTATCGCGACTTGGCGAAGTCGAAATTGGAAGAGGCGCAAGCTCGCGTCGCGGAATGCCAAGCGGCGATCGACGCGACGTTGGCCGAAAACGCTCGTCTCGCGACGGAAATTGCGCAAGCTCAAATCGCGTTGGCGAAAAACGCCGAACAAAAGAGCCGCGACGGCGGCGAACCGACGACCGCGTTCGCGCTGAGCGGAATCTGATCGCTCGTCGTTGAATAAGAATCGGCCTTAAAAGCCGAATCCGCCTAAGAGCCGCGTTTCAAATCGAGACGCGGCTTTTTTGTTTCTTGCGGAGTTTTGCGTCGCCTGCTTGCAAATATTGTCGCCGAAAAGTTATCATAACGTTCTCGCCAAAAATAAAAAAACAAATTTTTTACAAATTTTTTTATTTTTTTCGTCTCGAATTGCTTTAAAATTGTCTTTAGATCAATAGCGGGGCAAATATTTTTACGACTTAGCTTCGCGATTCGCTTTTATCGTTGCCAATATGGAGGATGAATCTTGAACGATGCATTGATTTTTGCTGTTTATATTCAAATTCATGAACGATTGCGCCGGCAAGGCGTCGTCGTCGACGATCGCGACGAACTCGCGGCCGACGCGATGGCAGAATTTTTTACACAAAATCCCGAGTTGTTTCACACAATTCTATCGTCTTCGTCTATCGCGTTACTCGTACTACATTTTGCAACAAACTTACCGGTCAAGAAAGCCAAACACCGCCTTTACGAAGAAAGAAATCGTCGCGCGCAACACGAATTTCCGCTCGACTTAACGAGCCCCGAGAACGACCGTTTTTACGCGTCCAACGAGTCGCCCGCACGTCTTGCCGAACGCAACGATTGTCTGGACGCTATCCGTCGATACGCCAACGAGTTAGAGGCTTATCGCGGATGCAACAGATACCAAATTGCTATCGCGGAAATGGAAGGAAGCGAGAACCTTGCCGATCTCGCAAAACGACTTGGCGTCAACGTCAAATCGCTTCGACGAGTCAACGAAAAAACATTCGAACACGTTCGCTTTCGATTTGCGGACGCGCTCGACTAAAACGCGGCGGCGGTCGCGCGTCAAACGCTCCCAAGCCGAACGCTCCCCGCCGCGCAAACGATTAGCACGTTTCTCCGCCTCCCGTCCTTTTAAGCCACGCTCTAACGCGGCTTTTTTTTATTTTTCGGGTAAAAATTTACCGGAGCCGAAAAAAATCTTTCCCAATTAAACGCGTCGAGAGCTTTTACCTAATGGATAGAGAGCCTGCGTAAAAAAGCCGACGGTCGGCTCGCGAGTTCTCCTACTTCCCTTAACTTTTTTATAGGAGAAAACGATGTTCAATCGCAAAAACTTCTATTTAGCCGCGTTGTTTGCGTCGACTTTGGGCTGTATGGCGTGTTACGTCGTGCCGCTAAGCGCGTACCTTGCGCGCCCGGAACTTTCGGTTTCCGCCGGACGTTATATGTCGGCTCTTGGTTTAGGGGGGCTTGCAGCCGTCCTCGTCGCCCGTTGGACGGCGAAAATTCCCGGGCGTTTCGCCGTCGCGTTGTACGGCTTGCTGGCCGCGCTCGGCGCGGGAATCGCTTACGTTAGCCTCGCCGCGTCGACGCCTAATCTGACGACGTTGGGGATCGCTATGACCATTTTGGGCGTCGGGCAATTTAGCCTGCTCGGACGAACGCAAGCGCGAGTCGTCGCCGAAACGCGCCCCGGCAAGGCGATTCCTTACATTTTTTTGAGCGCGACCGCTCTGTGGGTGGCGCTCCAGCTTTCTCTCTCCGCGGCGACCCCGCGCTTTTTCCTCTTCGCCGCGAGCTTCGCTCTGCTTGCGTCGTTCCTTTCGCTCGTCGGCCCCGGCGAACCGCGAACCGACGAAACGTCGGAGAAAAACGCCGCGCCCAACAAGACGCAAAAGCCCAATTTTATCGCGATCTTCCGCGGGGCGCCCGCGTTCTTCCTCGCGATTTTTTTCGCGTCGATTTTTGCTTCAAATTTCTATTTTAGCGAATGCGGAAGACTGTGCGTCGACGTTTTTCCAAAAGTTAGCGCGCTTAAACTTAACGCAGTCCTGCAAATTTCCGAGGTAGCCACGCTCTTATCGTTGACCGCCTTAATTTCACTCGTCGGCGGCTTAAAAAGAGCGATTGTCGCGGCCCTCTCCCTATCGGCCGTTCGTTACGGGCTTTTAGGTTTCGCCGAACCGACGAGCGCGTTCGTCGCAATGCTTGGGCACGGCGTTACTTACGTTGGTTTACAGAGCGTAGTTCCCGCGCTGTACGTCGACCGCTGTTTTTCCGACGAAAGCGAACGCAAAAACGCGCAAACGCTACTTGCCGTCGCGGCGTTCGCTGCGCCGAGCGCCGCGTCCGGTATTGTCGCCGAAGCGCTCGAACGCGCCGCGACAAACGCCGACGGCGTCGTCGCTTGGAGCGGCGTTTTCGGCCCCGCCGCTCTTGTTCTTGTAATCCTCGCCGTTTTCTTTGCGATTTTTGGTCGCGAACCGAACGCAAACTCGTCCGCCGATAAAGCCGAAGCGAACGAAAATGCCGACGCGGCTTGACCGCCGCAAAAAGCGCGCTTTCTTATAATAATTAAGCGCGAAAGACGCCGCAAAGCGACAAAAAAAGAAAAATTTTTTATTAACTTTAAGAAAAAAAAGCCGCGTCGGACGTCCGACGCGACTTGACGTTCGCCGTCAAAAGCGCCGCCGTCGAAACTCCTCTTGTCGAAGGTTCCGACGGCGGCGCTCGTTCCGTTTCAACGCGTTTCAAAACGCTTAACGCTTCGACGCTTTTCGAAAACGTCGAAGCGTTGTTAGCGGCGGCGCTCGCAAGCGTCGGCGTTAACGGCGATTAGCGTTTTTTACCGACGAAGAAAACGCATTCGATCGACTTCAGGTCGACGCGCAACGTCGTCGTTCCGGTCTTTTCGTCGAATTTCAGTTCCGACGCGGCGAGCGGCGTCGTTTCGCCGGTCGTCGGGTTCCAACGTTCGAGCGTCTCAAATTCGCCGCGAAGCGTCGCGTCGAACGACGCCGCCGAGTTCGACGAGTTCGCGAAATAATAAACGTCGAGCCCGTTTTTGACCTTGTGCAAATATTGCAGCATCCCGTCGATCGGATAGTCCCAGCGCGGAACGACTTTCAACGTCGGAAGGGTCGTTCCCGGCGCCGCGACGATTCGAACGTCCGAAACCGGAACGAGATAGTCCGCCGCCTTTTGCAGGTTCTCCGTCGTCGGACGCGGAACGAACGCCGAACGTTCGCCCAAAACGTTCTCTTCGTAAACGACCAATTTTTCCGGGTCGGC
>JAFSFF010000181.1 GCA_017435375.1 Thermoguttaceae bacterium | reverse complement strand
GGTCGAGCGAAACTTGTTTTTAACGGCAAACGATCAAGGCGAAGCGTTCAAGGCGGCGGGAAGGGCTTGGGACGCCGGCGAAATCGATTTTACCGACAAGTCCGCGGAGGTTTGGGAAGCGTCGGCGCGCGTTACGAACGTCGAGGCCAAGATTTCGGAATACGTTTCTCTGACCGACGAAATAACTTCGGAGTCGCATACCGGCGCCGAAAGTCTTGACGCCAAGAATATTCATAATAAATACCGCGTCTCTTTTATCGCGCTGTTTCGTCAAGATTTTGAATTCGAAGCGGCGACGTCGGACGTCGCCGAAGAATACGTTCGGGCAATGTATCGGGAGGGAAAGTTTCGGGTCGACCGTCGGACGTCCGGAGACGACGTTTCGTCTCATTTGGCCGAGGCCGAGTTTCAGGTCGACCGCGCGAAGATTGTTTTCGAATACGAGTATTGCGGATTAAGAAAGGCGCTCGTCGAATAGTCGAGCCGAACGTATAAAACAGGCGTCTTTTCGAAGACGCCTGTTTTACGCCCTTGTCTGCTACAATTTGTAGCTGTAAAATAAATCGATCGAAAGGAGAGTTTTATGGGAACGCGGTGCATGATTGGCAAACGGACGGAAACCGGTTCCGTTTCGGCGGTCTTCTGTCATTACGACGGCTATCCGGAAGGCGTCGGCGCGGAACTGTTGACGAATTACGACGCGAGCGAAAAAGTCGACGCGCTTCTTGCGGGCGGCCCGATGAGTTCCCTCGGGCCGACGCCGGAAGAAACGGATTATTACAACGGAGAGGACGGCGTCGAGACGTACGCGTCTATCGACGAGTATCTTCGAGTATGCTCCAAAAAACTCGGAGACGGCGAAGACTGGTCGGACGTCGAATACGTTTATCTTTGGTTCAACGGGCTTTGGCTTTTCGCAAAAACGAACGTCTTTAATAGAAAACCGCCGTCGTTATGGGGAACTGTCGCGCAAGAAATCAGTCGGTATGAATGCGAGGACGAGGAATGACCTATTACACAATATTAAAAGACCAGACGAAAGAATGGGAAGGCCGCAAACTCTATCGAGTTAAAGCGTTGCGACCGTTCAACGGCGTCGCCGAAGGAACGATCGGCGGCTGGATTGAGAAGCCGGAAAACCTCGCGCAGTCCGGCGCTTGGGTCGGGAACGACGCGATCGTTTGCGGCGACTCGACGGTCGAGGACGCGTCGCAAGTCGACGGGAGCGCCGCGGTCGTCGTCGACAGTCGCGTCGCCGGTCAATCCCAGATTGCGGCGCGCTTTCTCGGGCGCGGCGTCCGGGCGGAATCGTCGACCGTCTACAACTCGCAAGCGTACGGCGCGACAAAGATTGTTCGGTCGCTAATTTACGGCTGCAAGTTGACGGGCGACGCGTCGGTCGTCGATTCGACTTGTTACAACGCGCAAGCGGAAGAGTATTCGTCGATCGTCGAATCGAGACTTTTCGGACGAGCGCGAACGTTCGGACACGCCAAGGTTTTTAAGACGGTCTTGTCTTGCGGTTCGCTGACGATTCGCGATTCCGCGGTCGTTTCCGATTCCCTTTTGTCCGGGACGTTCGACGTCGAAGACGAAGGAAAGATCGAAGACTCTTACGTTTACGGAACCGTCGTCGTTTTTGGCAAGGCGGCGTTTCGGAACTTTACGTCGTACCAAGAGACCCCGATTAACGTTAACGTCGGAAAATCGGCGAGGATACGGTCGTTCGACGACTTCTTAACGATCGGCCCGATCGACGACGCGGGAGACGTCGCGACGTTTTATCGAAGCGGACGCGGCGTTTACGTCGCGTCGAAGTTTTATAGCGGCTCCGTCTCCAACTTTGTTCAGAAGGCGTCGAAAACCCCGGACGGAACGACGTTTTACCGAGCGTTCGCGGCGGTCGCGACGTCGAAATTACAATCTCGAAAAGGATAAACGAAACGATGTATGGAAAAGAACGAGCGGCTGGCGAGAAGTTCGTTTACGTCGACTGGGCGGGAGTGGAACACGAACTCGTCGTCGAAGAGAACCGAGGCGACGTAGGTTGTTACGGGTGCTTTTTCTGTTGGACTAAAAAGAATACGGTCGACGAACGTTGCGTCGCCGAAGGAAACGACTGGAAACAGATCGGGCCTTGCGCCGGTCGCGCGGACGAAAGCGAAGTCGTTTACTTCGCTTTGGCGAGCGACGTCGGACGCGGAATCCCCGGCCCCGAGCCGATCGAAGACGAGGACGAAGACGAATCTCAATGGGATTGGACGGAATGAATCGAAACGATTTGAAGAAACGTCGATTTGCGGAAACGGTCGAGAACGGAGTCGTCAAAATCGCGAAACTGTTTGTTCGGTCGACGGCCGCGGGAGCGGCGATCGGTTTGGGCGGATACGCGGCGCTTCTCGCCGACGGCGGACTCGTCGGCGCGACGCTCTTTTCCGCCGGACTGATTATCGTTTTGGCTTGCGGACTTCCGCTTTACACGGGGCGGGTCGGGCGCGCAAGTTCGTGGAACCTTAAAGAACCGGTCGTTCTTGCGGGCAATTTCGCCGGAGCCGCGTTCGTCGCCGAGCTTTGCCGGAGCGCGGCGACGGAGCGCGCTTTGTTCGACGGTTGTTTCGATTCGCGAACGGCGATCGGCGCGGGGCCGTTTTTCGTCGAATCGATTCTGTGCGGCGCGCTTGTTTGGGCGGCGGTCGAATCGTATCGCGAAACGAAGTCGTTCGTTCCCGTCGTTTTTTGCGTCGCGACCTTTGTCTTTTGCGGATTCGAACATTGCGTCGCCGACGCGTTTTATTTGTCGATCGATAATCCGTTCGCAACCTTTGCGAACGACGGGAAATATCTTGCGCTCGCCGTCGTTGGGAACGCGACGGGGGCCGTCGTAATGTCCGTTTGGACGGGAAGGTTTTTTGAACGATGAAAAAGAACAAAAACAAAGACGTCCGTCGCAATAGCGGCGACCTTTTCACTATCCGTCTCGAACAAGACGGCGTTAAGTATTGGTTGCTCACGGCTTGTAACAATGAGTGCGATCCGGTCGCCGATTGCGGAGACTGTTTCTTTAATTGGATTCCGCCTTCGGGAGATTCCGAAGAAGGGCGTTGCGTCCGAACGGAAGAAGAGGAGAAAAGAACGGGGCCCTGTTATTCCGAGCGAGACGGCTATTTGAAATTCCTTTTAGCTCAGCGGGGATCGATCTTGAAGACGTCCCGAAAAGATTGGATGCGGCGGCTTCACAACATGTCTTCGAAAGCGCTCGGGGAAACCTTTCGAAAACCCGGCGAAACGATCGACTTCGAATGTCCGTCGGGCAAAGTTGTGCGACTTGTCGCCGTCTCGACGGGGCGCGCGAACCGTTGCGACGGATGTTACTTCTATTGGAAACCGTCGCGAGATTACGGAATGGGACGTTGCGTCCGGCTTTGGAACGACGTCGAGCGGACGGGAAGCTGCGTTTCAAAAGAATCGGATTACGTCATTTTTCGCGAAGTAATCCCGGAAGGCGAGAGCGAGGAAAAAAGATTATGAGCGACGGTTTTGTTTGTTATCAATCGCACGGAAACGGCGTCGTTAAGAATTCGCAAATCTGTTGCGACGGCGTTACCGTTATCGGCGGCCCAAACGGCTGCGGTAAGTCGACGGTTCTAAAAGACGCGGCGGTCGGAACGCCTTTGTCGTTCCAATATCGCCCTCAATTCGCGCCTTTGTGGCCGTACTTTTTCCACGCGAATAGGAAACGGAGCAAAGGGCGGAAGTCAAAAAGCCTTCAAGGCGTCTTGAACGAATTTGAAAAAACGCTTGGCGGACGTTTTGTTTTCAGTTTCGAAAATCGCGGCGTTTATTTTACATCGAATAAAAACGGCGAAACGACGCATGTCGGCGACGAATTTTCCGCCGGTCTTTTAGCGTTGGGTTGGTTGCAACTTCATTGCGAACACAAATGTTGGGAAAGCCCCGCCGGCAACGTCGTAACGATCGACTCTCCGGAAACGTTTTTGTCGCCGCTTTTGACGGTCGAGTACGCTCGACTTCTTCTCTTAATCAACTTTGCGACGGGAACGCGGTCTTGGTCGCGTCTCATAGTTGCGATTTTTTCGCCGCGATACGTCGCATTGCGGAACGTTGGGACAAACTCGACCGCGTCCGGTTTTACCTCGGGAAAGAAGACGAAGCAGACGGTCGGTTTCAGTTTGAAGAACAACTTGGAAACGACGCTTGTCCCAAAGACGATAACGTGTTTTTCAAGTCGGCTTGCGACGCGATTAACGCGATCGCGTTTTATTCGGGAGACCTTTACTAACGGAATCGCGTTGTAGAAACCGTTTCAAAACAACGGAAAGGAACGAAACAATGAAAGAATACGAAGGAAAAATCGAATTCAATTTAACGGCAAACGTCGCGGTCGAGGGGAAAGATCGCGAAGACGCTAAAAGAAAACTGAAACGTCTGCAAGACAGACTCGTCGACTTCCTTAAACGCGAAGTCGACGTCGACGTCGTTCTCGGAAACCGTTTTGAGTCTTACGTTTACACCGACGAAAGTTGGAAGCCTACGCCGCGACGCGACGACGAGCGTTATTTGGTTTACGAGCGAGAGGGCGACCGCGAATATTTCGAGGAGTATTACGACGGCGACCAAAGCCGAATTGAAGACGCGGTCAAGGATGCGGAAGAAGCGGAATGGGAACTTCTTAAAGAAATCGAGGTTGGCGAAATTTATTTTAAAGAGCGCTTCCGCTCTCTTGGTCAAGACCGCCTTCATTGGCGAAGCGTTAGGAAGGATAGTCCGGGACGCAACTACGACGATAAGCCAAGCGACGGCGATTTAGTCGACGCGTTGTTTGAATACGGCGTAGACTACGCCGACGCTGCAAAGATTTACGTCGACATGAAAACGGGCGCCTTGCTTTACGATTTCGGTATGCGCGTTTACGAACTCGTGGAAGCGGAAAGAGTCTGGGAAGAAGACGAAGACGGTTCGATGAAGTCGGATTACTCATACTTGAACGAACGAAAACTCGGACCGAAGGTCTACGCTCATTTTATGGGACAAGACGCCGCCGACGAAGCGTTTAGACATTTAAACGAAGGAGTTGCGACTCATGCGTAAAAGAAGATTGCTCTACGACGCCTCGTATGAAGGCATGGCGACAATGACGGCTAGGTATACGCGTCCGGTCTTTGACGATTGGCGCGAGTTGATAGATTTCCTAAGCGACGTCGACGTCGGGCTGTTGAAAGTTGAAGAAAATTGTTCTTGCGCTTATCCTTTTGTCGACGTCGAATATCGACGTTCGATCGCCGAGACGCTTAAACTCTTCGGGGAAGACAACGTAATCGTTTACATTGATAGAGTTGGCGAGTTTAAAATCGAATACGAAGACGAGGACGCTTACTCGGTCGCGACGTTAAGCGTCGCCGACGAAAGATTCCCCGGCGACGTAACGCCGCTGGGCGCCGTCGTCGAAGAATATTTGAAATACGTTTGCTAAGAAAGGTTTACGATGAGCGAACAACAAGACGCGGGACGACGCGAAACTCTTTCCTGCTTGGGAATGTTGGAACTTTGCTGTTGGTTGCACGGCGTAGAAAACACAACGCCGGAAAAACTCGCCGCGATCTTCTCCGAAAAAGCCGCGCGGGTGAGACATTACGCGATGAAACTCTTCGACGACGTGGAAGACGGCGAGGCGAAGATTAACTCAATGTGGGTCTACGATACCTACGAAGAGATCGACAAGGAGGAGTATCGTCATGAAGACGCGTGAGAAAACAAATAAACAAAAATACATTCAAACCTTTGTCGATATTACGTTTACTTTCGACATGAAACTAAGCGTCGGCGGCGACGCGGACGATTGGGACGTGAAACATCAAGTGGAAGAAATCTTTAACGACCTTATTGCAATGGGGGAAATAGTCGTTGTAGACGGCGATACGGCCGCTATTCGCGGGCAGATTACCGACGTCGAAGTTGAAACGGACGGCGAGATTACCGAGGAAGAATTCAACGCCGCGCCGGGTAAACCCGACTTGCTTTTGGGCTCGCATTTTAAATTGAATTGAAAGGAAACTGGAATGTTATCGTTGACAAGAAAGCCCGGCGAAGCGATTCTAATCGGCGACAACGTCGTTGTTTACATCAAAGAAATCAAAGGAAAGCAAGTGAAATTGGCGATTGAAGCGTCGCGCGACGTCGAAATTTCGCGAGCGAAGGAGGACGAAGAATGAAAGTATTGTTCGACTCGGAGAAGAATTGGATTTACGCAAGCGATTGCGAGAAAATCGGAATCGAAGACCCGGAAACATTGGCGTCCTGTTTGTGGGATTCGTTCGTCGACGATATGCGAACGGTTGAAATCGAGCGCATGAAGATTGAAACGACGCCGCAAGACATTGAGTTTCCTAAGGATAAAGAATACCCAAATCTTTCCGTCGGCGACCTTCTCGCGGAAATCGATTGGGGGAAACTCAAAGTTTTTGTCGACGACGCGAACGAGCTTCGTTTGGAATACGTCAAGGAAAGAGTCGTATATAAAGCGCGCGTTTACGTTGTTTACTACGATACGTTTTATAGCGCCGACGCGCAGGTTCCGCTCGGCGCTTACGTTGAAAAGGAGTACGACGAAATTTGCACCGGGCGAAGCGTAGATTTAGAAGCCGCGTCGAGGTCGGCGCTTGCGTCGTTGCGGCAAATGTCTCCGGACGCCGTGCTTATGGTTAATGAGATTAGCAAACGCGACTTCCGCGACGGCAAGTTTGACCGTTCGGAAGCGGAAATGTGCGATGAATACCGGAATGTCGCGGAACTTTTAAGAGCGTATCGCGGCTTTGATCGTCTCGTCGACGTCGACGATTTGGAAATTGTCGCTGTCGAGTATGTAAAATCGGACGTCGACAACAAGGATTACGTTTACTTGCACGGGGTTAGTTGGGAGGATTAAATATGACTTGGATTTACAACGGACTTAACGCCGACGGAGGTCTTGAAATCAAAGGCGTTGCACCGATCTCTGAGACCGGCGAAATTTTTCTCGACGGCATTACTGTACTTGCCGGACCGAACGGTTCGGGGAAAACGGTAATCAGAAACCAAATGAAGTTCGACGACGAAGTTTCGCCGCTTAACATCGATTTTTCGAGAGCGACGCCGTTGCAAACTCTTGAAGCGATGCGGTTTTGCCCGCGCCGTCCGATCCCCGAGGACGAGTCGTTAGGGATTTGCTCCGAGCCAAAGGAAATCGAAACGGCTCGCGAGGAAATTGCGGAGTATGTCGAAAGGCTTGTCGGATTAAGAGTTGGATACAACGAATACTCCGCCGGATTAGCCGCTTCGAATAACGTTGAGGGAAATTACGAATACTATTCGCTCGACTCGCTTTCGCCGGGCGAACTTAGTTTATCCCTGTTGAATTATATTGTCAGAGTTAACATTATCGACGCTTCTTCGGTTGTTTACATTGAGTCGCCGGAAGCGTTTCTTTCGCCGGAATGGATCGTCGAGTACGCGAGAGTCCTCGTTTGGATCAACAAGCGAATCGGGACGCGATTCTTTGTAACGTCGCACAATCCGGACTTCGTTGCGGCGATTCGCTACATCTCGGAGTACGAAGGAACGCTCGACAAGATAAGATTTTACTACGCCGAGAAAACGGACAGTGGTTTCACGTGGAAGGAAGCGAAGGAAGACGGCGACGATCCAAAGAGTATCGCGTCGCTGTTCGAGATGTTCATCAAAGGCATTAAGAAGATTGAGGTGTATTCTAATGACAAGAAATAACGTAGTTTACACGGCGAAAAACGAGGGCGTTATCGGGAACGCCGAGATTCTATGCGACGGGATCACCGTTCTTACCGGGCCGAACGGGTGCGGTAAGTCGACGATATTAGAAGCCGTCGCAGAAGAAAAACAGTTGCCGGAATACTGCGCTACATCGCCGTATTGGGAGCCACGGTCTTGGATCGGGTCTTCGATGCATGTATTGCGTAATCACGAGGGACGCCGTGAAATTACGGAAAACAAGGCGACGGAAATACTTAACGAAATCAAACGGATTATCGGAGGATACTTCTTCGTTAAGGACGAACCGTATGCGACCGACGTCTTTTTCTCATCGGACGATCCTTGTCGGGGGATTTGCGAAAGTTTTCGTTGTTCTTCCGGAGTCGGAGTTTTCGGTTTATTGCAAATTGCGCTTCAATACGACGCTTGGAACGGCGACTCGCTTGTCGTTTTCGACTCATTCGACGCTTATTTATCGCCGGACTGGATTGTCGAATACGCTCGTCTTATCGTTTTGATTAACAAAACATTAGGGACAAGGTTCTTAATCGCGACGCACAATCCAGAGATGGTTTCCGCGATTCGTTACATTTCCGAGGCGGAAGAAACGCTCGGCGTCGCTCGGTTTTACCTCGCTAAAAAGAACGACGACGGACGTTACGACTACCGCGAATGCGTCGAGGACGAGAAAAATATCGAGCCGATTTTCAAGTTCTTCGCAATCGCGTTAGACAAAATTAGCGAGTATTCGCGCGAAGAGGCTTGGGGGGAAGGAGGCGACGAGAATCAATGATTGCGGATCAAAGGGTTAAAGCGTTTATGGATCGAATCGCCGACGCGATTTTCGAGCATAACCCCAAGCGCGTTTGCGTTTTTAAAACGGGAACCTACGACGTCGAAGTTGTGATGGACGGTCCGGATTCCGCTTTGTTCGCCTCGTGTTTTCCCGACTATGAGCTCACGCATCCGACGCTCGAAGAACTTGCCGAACTTCCGACGTCTTGCGTTAAGTACGTCGGCGACGCGGAAGACTACTTCGACAATAAAAGTTTGCGAATCAATCGAAATCGCGGAACGGGGACGCTGATCGTCGTCTTGCACACCGACTGGCGACGCGATCTTCTCGGCGTCGATTACGTCGACGAGAAATACGCCGATCCCCAAAAACTTTTCGCCGCCAAACTGAACGGACTTACCGTATACGTAGATCGCGGCCTTCGGAAAGAGCATTTAAGTTTTTTGCTCGACGCGTCCGGAGGTTTGCCGGAAACGGGTTGGTGGATAGCGAGGGGCAATGAGACGGAATTTTGGGTCTATTGGCGCGACCCCGAGGACAGACTTCACGAAAGAATTTTTTCCTTCGACACGTTCTTTGAGGAATATCCGGACGAAGAACCGGAAGAGATTGATTATTATGAATAACAGACGAAAGAAGAAAAAGCTATGATCAAAATCTACCAAGCGGCGCGGAACGACGTCTGTTTAATCGTCGATTCGTTTCGCGTTCGGTTCGACGAAAATCTCTCGCTCTTGTATCCGTTTAAAGAACCCGGACTTGAATTCTATTGCTCTAAAAAACGAGGCGAATACCGTTGTTACTGCGCGTTGCAACCTTTTGACGCGCGGGGCGAGACCTTCCTCGACGCGTTCTGGACTTGGACGCGAGCTTTCGACGCGCGTTTTTCAACGTTTGTTCGACTGAATTGGAGAGCGAAAGGCGACTGGGTTTCGCGTCGTTACGGCGACGTCGGCGGAGAGAAACTTTTCAAAAGGATTTTTTGCGATAGACTTTGGGAACGTTTTGATCTCGCGAAATATCTGCGCGTTAATCCGAGACTCGTTAACAAGTCCGGCTTTATGGCGCGGCTCGAAGAGAACGGTTGGGGCGAATCGACGACAACCGTCCGTTGGGAAGACGGTTCGGAGTCGCTTTTAGACGGCGCCAAGGAATGGAGCGCGCTTGAAAAGTTAAGGCTGGGAGATAGTTTCTATTGCCTTGCGAAGGAGAGTTTTGCAACCGGTGAAACGACGGGAATCGTCAAGCTGCTTTCCGTCCGGTCGTTAGACGGTCGGGAATCGACGTTATGAGTCGTTGCGTTTACGTTGTTTTTTGGGAATGTCCGCTGGACGAAACAAAAGCGGTTGTCGCGCTTGAATTTCCTCGGAAATTGCTAGACGAGTATAAGAAGTTTCCTCGTTTTGCGCAAGAGAGAGCCGAACTAGACGCAAGATATTACGCGGCCGAGATTATCGGCTCTTCTTTTTTGCCGTTTCGGCTCTTCGAAGTCGTTCGCGTCGCGACGTCGCTCGATTCTTTGTGGGGCGACGTCGCGATTGGCGAAACGACGGACGGCGTACGGTACAAGGCTAGGCTCGTATGACCAAAGAGCGCCGTCGACTACTCTTGTTTTGCGACTTAATTCGGGAGCCGCGTTGTTGTATGCTAAGGGAAAGGAGAGGGATCGATGAAGAACGGCTTATGGGTAAGCGACGATCGCTACGGGTGGAGAGTTCAAGAGATAGAACGCGGGGCGGGCCTTCGCGACGCGTCGCTTAATCTCGTTTTTCGCGCGCCGAAACGCGTGGAAGTCGCGCTGAGGCCGAACGCTTTTTGGAACTATTCCGACTGGTTTGAAAGCGGCGGTTTAGAGCTAATACAAAAGTATTTCCCGGGACTTTTGGAAAACGAGCGCGTTTTTAGCACGTTGTGCGAATACTCCTGTTGGTTTACGCGCGAAGCCGAGAATCTTCCGGGGTATGGAACGACCGGCCCGCTAACGTTTGTCTCCTTAGAACGTCTCGTCGAACATCCTAAGAAGGGAGATAGATTTCTCGTCAGGGATCGCAAACGCGGCGTCGTCCGCGACGAGGTTGTTATCGTCGACGTTGAGTCAAAAAACGTTGTCGCGGCAAAAGGATTATCCGGAGAAGGTTTATTCAGGAAACCGCGGCGATGTTTATGTTACTACGAAGAACTGCTTCCGCTGGGACGCGGCGAATCCTATTTAAAAACGAACGTCGTTGTTCGACCCGACGCAATAAGATGGTTTGCGACGACGCCGATAGAAAAGAACAATATGGAAGACTATGGATGGCGCTAACATTTGCGAAAAGTTTGACGACGTGTTGCAATCGATCGCTAAAAAGGCGGTGGAACTCGGATATTCTCCCGATTTTGACGACGCTTACCAACAGTCGTTCGTTTATTTTTTGAGTTCGCCCGTAAACTGCGTCGCTTACTCGACTAACGAAATCCGCGCTTATTTGCGCAAGCGAATTATCGGAGGATTTATCGACGATTTTCGCAGGAAAATAAAAAGATTAAAGCGTAAACCCAATTCCGTTTCGTTAGAAGAATACGAAGAAAGATTTGGAATAGAAGCGTTTAATTGGTCTCGATACCAAGCGAATAAACGCGAAAAGGAGACGAAGATGGATCGAAGAGAACGTTTGGAACAAGCTCTCAAAATGTATTCTAAGAGGGATCGACTCATCGTGACCTTGCATTATTACGAAGGGTTGACGTTTAAGGAGGTCGGCGAAATCGTCGGCGTTTCCGAGTCGAGATGTTCGCAGATTTGCGCGCGGATTCGCGACGAACTGAGCGGAGGCTTTTATGCGGTCGCGCGAAATTAGTTATCTGGACGTCGTTTTTGTCGCGCTTGTCGCAATGATCGTTAACGAGGTCGCGATAGACTTGTCGGAAACGATCGTCAAAGCGTTGATAAGAGCCTTAACTTAACAAAGGAGAATCGAAATGAAATATATGCAAACTTGCTTGGCGTTGGTCGCGACGATTTTGGGCGTCGGCTTGACGGTCGCGTTGATCTGTTTCTTTGCGACGACCGGCGTTCGTCTCGGTTGGAACGTTCCTTTTTAACGACGTTCGACAAGTCGTTGTATAATCGTCCTTGTTCACTCAAAAGCAAGGACGATTACGATGGTTTTCAACAAAAATATCATTCGGTTTCCGGAAGACTTAGACCGGATAGGTTTTCTCGATTGTTCTCATCGAGCGGAAACGGCGTTGCGCCGCGCCGTTTCCGCGTCGCGCGACGCCGGCAACTCTTCGACCGACGTCTACGTCGCGTTTCGCGATTTCTGTCAAACGTATAATTCCGACCCGAACGCGCGCTTTGCTTGCGCGGCCAACAGTTCGCGGGGAGAACTCGTTTTTTCTCGCGGTCGAGAACACTGGCGAGTTAAAGCGGCTAAGATACTTGAAATTCTTGACGAAATGTTTGCGAAGTAGAGAGGCCGACCGATGACCCAAGAGCGAAAAATTCGACGCAAAGATTTGTACGAAATGGTTCGGCGTTTCGTCGACGGAGACTTCGACAGAAAATCGTCGAGAGACGGCGCGTTCGTAAAACTCAACGACGACGAGTTCTGCGTTTATAACGGGGCTGGGCGAGCGCTAAATCCCGGCGATCCCGTCGTCGTAACTCACGCTCATCTTTGGGGATTGAACTATTATCAAGCGTTCGATATTGTTTATCGAAAGGCGTGTTGTCTTTACGGGAACACGCCGCTCGGCGAAGTCGACGAAGCGCCAATTACTTTAACGACCGCGATTAAAGATAAACATATTGGCAAATGCAAACTTTCGGAAGGCGTTTTTTTTGCTCCCGTTCAATACGTTTTTGAAGGCGACGTCGTGAGCGACGAAACGTTTCGACGCTACGCAAAGCTAAACGCGTCGGGATATTACGAAGGGATCGCCGACCATACGCAAGAGGAAAAAGGAACCGTTCTTTATCTTATTCAAGACGCGAGTCTTCCCGAACCCGGAGTCGACGGCAAGCCGTATTGCGTTTGTCTGCTAATCAAATCGGCCGTAACCGGCGGCGAGGAAGAAGAAACGTCCGGGACGCCTTGCGTAATCTGGGTTGATAACGAACGCGGCAACTGGAAACCGGCCGGATACGACGAAGAAAACGGTGAAACAACCGGAGAGTCCGGCAAAGGAACGACGAAAGACGCCCAGTTAGATGAGTTAATAAAAGACGACGCCGTGTATTCGGGCGCCCTAGTATCTTGGATTCGCGGAGGAGACGGAATTCTTGTGCGCGACTCCGGATTCGATTCCGATATGGGCGGACCAACGCGCCCCGTCGCGGAGCTTAGTTGGGCGGGGTTGACGATCAACGATAGGCTTGTTCGTGCCGTCAACCTAGGCGACGGGCTGACAATGAGTCTGTCGGGCGAGGTTCCCGGGGCTTTTAATTCGGGACCGACGATCAGCGCGACGAATCTGCTTTTTGGGAAATCGTCGATGTATCTCGAAGGATTTCAAGATTTAACTAGCAGGCGTGGCGAAGAGTTTTATAGAGAAGTCGAAACTGCTCGCGTTTCTGCAACAGCCAATATAACGTTTGGGAGAAATCTATATTTAAGCCTAGCTACGCCGGCGACTTATTACCGCGACACGGAAACGGGCGGAATTTTTCTCGAACCGTTTGAGGGCAGCGAGGAAATAACCGTGTCGGCGCCTACGCTGAACGCCGGAGTAAGCGTCGACGGCGTTGCCGGGCAAGGAATATCGTTGTCGAAAGAGTTTGGCGTCAAAAAAGTTCTCACTGCCCAAAAAGACGCCGACGGCGCGATCGTTTACGATGAAGTCGGAAGCGTTGTAGTTTCTAGCACGACGCCAATTTACGATGAAGGCGGGAACCTTAAAGTTTTTTTTCGCGGTATCGATATTCGTCCTAGACCGATGGAAATAGATTCCGAAACGGGCAAACACGTTTATTCGAACGATTCGTGGGCAGATATAAGTCATACGTCTAGTAAGGAATATGACTATTATCCGTTTGATGCAGCAAGCTCCGAGTCGTATTTTCGCGGCGGAGCTTACGCTGATCAAATTCAGTTCTGCAACCAGTGCTTTGCTTTAAAATACATCGTTAGCAATGAGAACGCGTTGTTTGAAGAACGCGGAGAAATCGTTTCCGATGAATTACACACAACGGTTGTCGCGAGTATACATCCGAATATTTTAAAATCATTAAACTACGGCGTTGACGTCGTTTATGTTGACGCCGGCGACGAGATTGTTCATAACGATTGCAATATTCATATTGACTCGGAGTCGTCTTTGCTTATTACGTCGGTAGAGGACGAGTGTCATACAAAGCCTTGCGTTTGGCTCGACTGGGTCGGGGTAAAGTACGTCAACGGCGACGACGATCAGATCGGCGTCGCAAGGAAAATGCGGTTCTCTTCCGCGTTTACGCTGAGTTTCAAGGACGACGTCGCGTCAATTTCCGTTTCGCAAACGACAATGGAATCACTTAAAGGCGAAAAGGGGGACAAGGGCGACCCCGGAGAGAAGGGGG
>JAFSFF010000180.1 GCA_017435375.1 Thermoguttaceae bacterium | reverse complement strand
TTTAGGAATTTTGTAGTGGTTAATCGTACTCTGATTCGCGGTTTGGACAAAAACATCGAAGACGTCGTTCTCGAAGAAGACCTCCTCGCGTATTACGGCGCCGACGCCGAGATTTCGTTGAATCAACTCATCGAAGGAACCGTCGTTCGCATCGAAAAAGAATTCGTCATCGTCGACGTCGGGTATAAGAGCGAAGGCGCCATCCCCGTTTCGGAATGGGAAGAAGACGAAGAAGCTCCGAAACCGGGCGACAAAGTGAAAGTTCTCGTCGAAGAACTCGAAGACACGATGACCGGCGAAGACGTTTCCGCGCGCGGTATGATCGTTCTGAGCAAGCGCAAGGCCGCTAAGATCGAAGCCTGGAACGATATGATGCAACGCGTCAAGGAAGGCGACGTCGTCGACGGTAAAGTTACGAAGAAGATCAAGGGCGGTCTTCTCGTCGACATCGGCGTCAACGTTTTCCTCCCGGCCAGCCAAGTCGACGTTCGCCGTCCGTCCGACATCAGCGAATTCATCGACCAAACGATCAAGTGCGTCGTTCTCAAGATCGACGAAACCCGTCGCAACATCGTCGTCAGCCGTCGCGCTCTCATCGAACAAGAACGCGCCGAAAAGAAAACCTCGCTGCTCAACGAACTCGAAGTCGGCCAAATTCGCGAAGGAACCGTCAAGAACATCGCCGAATTCGGCGCGTTCATCGACCTGGGCGGCATCGACGGTTTGCTCCACATCACGGACATGAGCTGGGGCCGCATCACCGACCCGAAAGAACTCGTCAAAATCGATCAAAAGATCGAAGTTATGGTTCTCCAAATCGATTACGAAAAGGAAAAGATTTCGCTCGGTTTGAAGCAAAAGACCCCGAGCCCGTGGGAACACGTCGAAGAGAAATACCCGATCGGCGCGAAAGTCAAGGGCGTCGTCGTCAACGTTATGACCTACGGCGCGTTCGTTAAGTTGGAAGAAGGCGTCGAAGGCCTCGTCCACATCAGCGAAATGTCCTGGACGAAACGCATCAATCACCCGAACGAAATCCTTTCGCAAGGGCAAGAAATCGACGTCGTCATCCTCGGCATCAACAAGGAAAAACAAGAAATTTCCCTCGGCGTCAAACAAACGACGAGCAACCCGTGGGAAACGGTCGATCAAAAATACCCGGTCGGTATGCGCGTCAAGGGCGTCGTTCGCAACCTCACCAACTACGGCGCTTTCATCGAAATCGAAGAAGGCATCGACGGTTTGCTTCACGTCAGCGATATGAGCTGGGTTCGCAAAATCACGCACCCGAGCGAAGTCGTCCGCAAGAACGACGAAATCGAATGCGTCGTTACCTCGGTCGACAAGAAGAACCGTCGTATCGCGCTCGGTTTGAAACAACTTTCGGAAGACCCGTGGGTTACCCGTATTCCGGAAAAATACAAGCCGAACCAAATCGTTACCGGTAAGGTTACGAAGATCACCAACTTCGGCGTTTTCGTCAGCCTGGAAGACGACCTCGAAGGTCTCCTTCACATTTCGGAACTTGCCAACCACAAGGTTGAAAATCCGGAAGACGTCGTCAAAGTCGACGAAGAAATCGAAGTGATGGTTCTGCGCGTCGACGCCGACGAACGCAAAATCGGTCTTTCCCGCAAGCGCGCCGAATGGACCGACGAAGAAGCGGAAGCCGCCGTTGAAGAAGAAGCGCCGGTCGTTACCTCGACCCCGACCGTCAAACCGGAAAACCTCAAAGGCGGTATGGGCGGCGACGCCGGGCCGCTCTTCAAGCTCCCGGGCCAAGAGTGATTTTGAACGCGATTTTCTAAGCGTCGTTTGAACGCGAGCGGCGCTTGGAACGCGATTAAACGAAAAGACGACGTTTTCTTCGGAGAACGTTGTCTTTTTGTTTTTAGGGAAAGAAACTTTATCGGCGCATTGTTGAACGACCATATAGAATTGTTTTTTGTTTTTTAAGCAGTTATCATACAATAGAGCAGACGAAAACTTAGCGGAAGAAAAGATTGAAAAATGAATGTTAAAACGTTATTATATTTCCCTGCTTGGATTTTGGGGGCGGTCGTATTTCTTGCTTCGTCGCTCTACGCCGCCGAAAATAAAACGCTTTTTGACGGAACTCAAAAAACGTTTGAGCGAAATTTTATTTTTAACCCGAATTTCAGCGTTGAAGATAAAAACTTATTTGGGGAATTGGGCGCTTGTTTGATTTCGCGTCAAGATTATGGCGATTTTGTTTTGGAAGTCGATTTTTTACTTGAAGACGCCGTCGAACCGATCGCTCTTTATTTTCGTATAAGCGACGTTGCGCTTGATCGGGGCGAAGGAATTTATGTTCAAGACGACGAGGCGCGAATATTAACCGATAAAACGCCTTCTGATTTGGATATTAAGTTGGAGGAAGTCGCTTTAGAAAAAGATAAGGTTTGTTCCTTGAAAATCATTGCCAAAGGTAAAAAAATAAATTACTACATTGACAATAAACTTGTCCACACTAAAACCGACTCGCGTTACATTCGCGGCGCCATTGGCTTGAAGGGGGGGAATTGGAAAAAAATTCGCGTTAAAGAACTTGGCTCTCAAGAGGTTTCCAACAAGAAAAAAGAGGCCGACTCGCGGACTTTTTCAACGAACCCCGTGTTTAGCAATAGGCCGGAAGCAAAACCGTCGGACTTCAACTTTTGGAACAGAGATTTTCAGGGGCGAATTGACTTAAATATGAACCTTAACGGCGGAAAATATGCGTTCGGAGAAGGCGAGTACCTTTTTGAACCGGATTTTAGTTCGTGTGGAGAAAGAAGCGTTTATATTTATCGAACGAACAATGCGACCGACCTTGCGATTGCGTACGGCGCAACTTCGTTGAACAATTTGATGAATTTTAGCCAGTATGATTTTAGCGAACGAACGCGCGAGCCTCAGGTCGGGCAAATGGTTATTATAAGAAATAAATTTAACCATTACGCTGTTATTCAGATTGTTTACGTTAATCGAAGTCGTTCGTTTGTTTCATATAATTACTATATTCTTTCGGACGAAGAAGTTCGCGCGCTTAACTAAACGTTGGTATTGTTTAGGTTTCCTCGTGTTTTTCTCAAATAATAGTTAGGCGATTATTGGTTTAATCGTTAAATGAGAAGCGTTTAGGAAAGACAAGCGATATAGAGGATAAATTTGATAACGACGTAAAGTTTATGGCGCGTCGCGTAAAGTTGTAAAACGAGCGCAATGAAACGAAAAGACGACGTTTTCTTCGGAGAACGTCGTCTTTTTTTATCGTCGAAGCGGCGCCGGACGCCGAGCCGTTCCCGCGTCGTTGGGGAAGACGCGTCGAGCGAGCGCGTTAACCTTTGACGTTTAAAGCGTTAGGATTCGCTTTCGTCGCTTTTTTGATTGACGGCGATCTTGCGCGGTTGGATTTCTTGGCGTTTCGGCAGGCGCAGCGTCAGCAACCCGTCGCAAAAATCCGCTTCGATCTTGTCGGAGTCGATCGTGTTCCCGACGCGGAACGAGCGATAATAATCTTTCGGTTCGAAACCGGCGGTTCGGCGCGTCGCGTCTTCTCGTCGGCGGCAATCGGCGACGCGACCGTAAATCGTCAGTTCGCCGTTTTGGAAATCGACGTCGACGGCGTCGTCGCAAACGCCCGGCATCTCGGCGGTTACGACGTAAGCGTCGTCAAATTCGACGACGTCGACGGACGGCGCGCAGCGTTCGCGGCGTTCGGAATCGGCGTCGGCGAGGGCGGTCGAAGCGTTCTTTTGGCAAGCGAGAGCGTCGCGTTCGGCTGTTGAATTCATTTCGTTTTCTCCTTATTTTAGGCGTTGTCGTTCGTTCGCGGGACGTCGAGCGTTGAAGTTTTATTAACGTCGATTTTTTTGACGCGCGCTTTTTCGATTTTCGGGACTTTGAGGAGCAAAACGCCCCGTTCGAGTCGCGCTTCGGTCGCGTCGGCGTCGACGGCGCTCGGGAAGGAGACGGCGAAGGTCGCGTCCCCTTGCGCTCGTTCGCGGCGCCAATAGCGACCGTTTTTTTCGGCGTCGTTCTTGGTCGGGCGGCGGAGACAAACCGTCAAATCCGAACCGGCGAGTTCGACGGAAATCGCGTCTTCGGCGATCCCCGGCGCGGCGATTTCGACGAAATATTCGTCCGGAGTCTCCCAAACCCCGGGCGCGGAACGGTTTTCGAGCGGCGCGAAGGAAAGTCCGCCGCGCGTTTCGGAAGTTAAGTCGGAGAAAAAGCGGTTGAGGCCGCGTCGGAAATCGAGCGGCGACGCGAAACTGTAACCTCGCGGAACGAGATAATCGGTCAACATAGTTTTCCTTTCTTGCGAGCCGTTCGAGCTGAAGGAATGTCGAACGGCGACGGGTAAAGCGTTGCGACGGCGCGTCGTTGGCCGAACGTTCGGCTGGAAGCGCGCGAGAGGTAACGTCGCCTTTATTTTAGCGCGAGTTTGTTAAGTTGGGGGAAGCGCGCAAAATTTTTCGGCGCGGCGACGTGCAAAATTAAACGACGGAAGAAATCGCAAGAAAAAAGAAAAGCCGCGAAACAAGCGTTCGCGGCTCTTTAAACGTCGTCGATTATCGAGTTGCGCCGATTGTGCGCCGTCGGCGATTAACGGTCGGCTTCGTAACGTCGCCAAGCCTCGGCGGCCAACGCGGCCCCGGCTTCGCGGCATTGCGCGAGGATTTCCGGCGTCGGGCGGAGTTTCGACTTGAGCGGCGCGCCGAGCGTCGGATATTTGAGGTCGTTTTCGAGCGCTTTTTGAATCGCTTCGGCGCCGCCCGGGCCCCAACCGAAGGAGCCGAACGAAAGCGCCGCTTTTTCGCGGAACTTAAGTCCTTGAAAATACGCGAGAACGGCGCCCATCGCCGGCATCAGGTTCGCGTTGAGCGTCGCGCTGCCGAACGCGATCGCGGCGGCGTCGAGCGCTTCGGTCGCCAAACGGGTCAGCGTCGTGCGGCGAGCGTGCATCGTTTGAACGTCCAAGCGCGGCGCGTCCGGCGGAAGCGTCTCGTTGAACGCGACGGCCCCGGCGTAAATCTCCTCGGCCATCGCTTCGGTACTTTGCCACATCGTGTCATAAACGATAAGAACTTTCGGCGCATATTTGCCGGAAGCCCAGTTTTTATAAGCGTTAACGATAACGTCGACGTTCCCGCGCCAAATGAGACCGTGGCTCGGCGCGATCGTTTCGATTTCGAGTTGCGACGCGACTTCGAGCGTCTTCAACACTTGGCGACCGTAAGGCGTAACGATGTTCGCGTAGTAGCTTTTCGCCTCTTCGAGAACCTTCGCGAGGTCGTACTCGTCGACGAAACGCTCCGACGTGGCGAGGTGCTGGCCGAACGCGTCGTTCGAGAAGAGAATCTTCTCTTCCGGCATATACGAAACCATCGACTCCGGCCAGTGAACCATCGGAATGTTAACGAACGTAAGCGACCGCGAACCAAGACTTAACGTGTCGCCGGACGCGATGACTTGCGTTTTCCAACCGGAAATATCGAAGAGACCGGCGAGCGTTTCCAAGCACTTGGCGTTGCAGACGAGCGTCGCGTTCGGACAGGCCGCCATCACCGCCGGAAGCGCGCCGGAGTGGTCGAGTTCGGCGTGGTTGCAGACGACGTAATCGATTTTATCCAAATCGGTTAACGCGGCGACGTTGCGCAAAAGTTGCGGGGCGAACGGGCTCTTCACCGTGTCGATCAGCGCCGTTTTTTCGTCGCGAACGAGGTAGGCGTTATACGTCGCGCCGCGGTGCGTGTCGTAGCTGTGGAAGTCGCGGACGCCGTAGTCGACGTAGCCGACCCAATCGATATTCTTTTTCAATTCCGCGCGTAAGTTCATATATTTTCTCGCTTTCGCTAAAAGTCAGGCCGATTTTTAGGGGTGAGCGCGTTCGAGCGCCGGGAGAAAACGCCGCCGTCGAACGCCGAAATTTCGCGTCGCGTTTTGGAGGGCGCGACGTTTTTTGCGACGGTCGAACGGCGACGGTTGGGGAAGCGATAAGTCGCGTTATTGCGCGAGTTCGCGTCCGAGGTGGAACGCTTTCAAGTTGACGTCGACGAACGCCGGTTTGACGCGCTTCGAAATCGCGCCTTCCCAAGCGTCGAGCGACAAATCGAGTTGCGTCGACAGGGAGCCGAGCAGAATCGTGTTCGCGGCGCGAGCGTTCCCGAGTTCGGCGGCTTGTTCGACGGCGCGAACGTAAACCAAGCGCGGGAAATACTTGCGAAGCGTCTCTTCGTCGAGCGTCGGATAGGCGGCGGCCCCGGACGAAACGGTCGTCGGAACGATGATTTGGTCGGAAACGACCGCGAGGCCGTTCGGCGCCAAATAATCGACGTAACGCAACGATTCGACGCGTTCGAGCGACGCCAAGACCGTCGCGGTTCCTTTCGGAATTAACGGGCTGTAAATCTTTTCGCCGTAACGGATTTGCGCGACGACCGAGCCGCCGCGTTGCGCCATCCCGTGAATTTCGTTCGTTTTCACGTCGTAACCGGAGTCGAGCGCCGCTTGAGCGACGATCGCGCTAGCCAGCAAAATCCCCTGTCCGCCGACGCCGACGAGAACGACGCTCGTCGTGTTGTTCGAGTTTTGTTGGGTCATCAGACGAGCCCTCCCATTTTAACGTCGATTTCTTCCAACGCGCCGAATTTGCAGACTTGTTCGCAAAGTTTGCAGTCGACGCAGAACGCCGGGTTGACGCGGACGGTTTTGTCGGCGTCGCGCTCGATCGCCGGGCAGCCGAGCTTCACGCAAGCGCCGCATTTCTTGCACTTGTCTTGGTCGACGCGGTAAATCTTTTCGATCTTTTGGCGATACGCGAGCGGGCAAGGCTCTTTCGCGACGATCAGCCAAGGTTCCGGCGACTCGATCGCCGTTTTCAGCGCGGCGGTCGTTTGCGCCAAGTCGCGAGGATTGACTTCGACGACGTTCTTAAACCCGGTCGCTTTCGCGATTTCGGCGATATTGGCCGCGAACGTTTCCTCGCCGAGGAGCGTTTTCCCGGAACCGGGGTTCTCTTGGTGCCCGGTCATCGCCGTAACGCGGTTGTCCAAGACGACGAGCGTCGCGCCGCCTTTATTATAAGCGACGTCGAGGAGACCCGTAATCCCGGAGTGGAAGAACGTCGAGTCGCCGACGATCCCGACGACCGGACGGTCGTTCTTGGCGCGGTCGATCCCGTGCGCGACGGTGAATCCGCCGCCCATACACAGCACCGTGTCCATACAGGCGAGCGGCGGAGCGACGCCTAAGGTGTAGCACCCGATGTCGCCGGAAACGACGACGTCGAATTTTTTCAGGGCGTAAAAGAATCCGCGGTGCGGGCAGCCCGGGCATAAGACCGGAGGACGAGCCGGGAGCGCCGGAAGGGTCGGAAGTTCCGTCGTCAGCGCGGTTTCGACGGCGGCTTGCGCGTCGAAGAGCGAAGCGGTCGCCGGATTCGCGACGAGCTTGGCGCGGATTTCCTTTAAAACGTCGACGTCGAGCGCGCCGATGTTCGGGACGAGTTTTTCGTCGCCCAAGCGTTTGCCGATCGCGTTGATTCCCAACGCTTTCATATGTTCTTCGAGGAAATCTTCCAGTTCTTCGATAACGATCACTTGGTCGACTTGCGCGGCGAATTCGCGGAAGAGACGATCCGGGAACGGGAACTGCCAACCGAGTTTCAGGACGTTCGCTTCCGGGAAGACTTCTTTGACGTATTGGTAAGCGGCGCCGGCGGTTACGATCCCGACGCGGCGGTCGCCGGACGCGTTCCACTCGATTCGGTTCAGCGGCGAATTCGACGCTTCTTCGGCGAGTTTTTCAAGACGCTCTTCCAAGCGGACGCGCATTCCGCGAGCCCAAGCCGGAATCGGAACGAAACGCTGCGGGTCGCTCTTGAACGACGGCGTTCGGTTCAACGCGATCGGGTCGGCTAACTCGACGACGCCGCGCGAGTGGCTCGTCGTGGTCGTCGTGCGCAGAATCACCGGCGTCCCGAATTTTTCCGAAATCTCGTAACCGGCCAGCGTGAAGGCTTTCGCTTCCGCCGCGTCGGACGGTTCGAGAACCGGAACCTTCGCGAAATGGGCGAAGAGGCGCGTGTCTTGCTCGTTTTGCGACGAGTTCATGCCGGGGTCGTCCGCGACGACCGCGACGAAACCTCCGACGACGCCGACGTAAGCGAGCGTCATTAGCGGGTCGGCGGCGACGTTCAGCCCGACGAGCTTCATCGTCGTCATCGAGCGAGCGCCGGTCGTCGACGCGCCGGCGGCGGTCTCGAACGCGACTTTTTCGTTCGGGGCCCATTCGGCGAACATTTTGTCCCCGTAAAATTTGCCTATATTCTCCAAAATTTCCGTCGACGGCGTTCCGGGGTAACCGGAAACGACCGTAACGCCGGCTTCGAGGGCTCCGCGAGCGATCGCTTCGTTGCCCGACAGCAGTTGTTTTGTCATTTTTCGATTCCGAATTTTTTTCCGTTGAACTCGAACCGACGCGGAGTCGGCGTTCTTCGCAAAGGGCGAGGAGGCGAGCGGGCCCGCGTTCGCGTTCTTTCGCGTCCTTTTCATTATACTGTAAAAACGTTTTTTTTCAAGCGGCGGCGCGCGCTTTGAAGCGACTCCTTTCGGCGGTTTAGGGAAGACGCGGGAGTTAGAAAGCGGAGAAGGAAAACGTTTATTCGATTTAGTTTGCCCGTCTTTTTTAAAATGTTTATTTTGTTTAAACGTGAAAAAAGCGCCGGATTCTCCAAAGCGCCTATCTTGCGGTTATAATGTCGACGTCCGAAAACGTTCGCGGCGTCGAGTCGTCGCGGCTCGGCGTTTGCGCTCGACTCGTCGGACAAGCCGTTTCCCGTCGACGGGGCGGTCGTCGAGTCGGCGCGTTTTCCCGTTTCGACGCGGCGTCGTGTTGGCGCGTCGGGGACATTTTCGCCTTCGTTCGTTTTTCGTTGGAGTTCGTTTGGCGAAGAACGGAGCGGAGCGCGCTTAACTCTCGTTGAGAAAGGAAAGAATGATGTTGAAGAAGTTTGCGTTTTCTTGGGTCGCCGCTTCCTTGGCTTTGGTTTTGGGCGCGAACGCTTGGGCGCAAGACGCGGCTCTCGATAAAACGGCCGACGACGCCGTCGCTTACGAAGCCGCCGCGATTCCGGAAAACGTCGGAACCGTCGATCGCGGGCCGAGTCCGTGCGGTTCGATCGGCTGCAATCCTTGCGATTCCGTCTCTTGCAACCCCTGCGACTCGATTTGCTGCGATCCGTGTTCGACGATTAGTTGCGGAATCTCTTACTGCGATTACGGTTGCGGATACGACGCCGGTTGCTTCCGCGGTTGCGGTCGCCGTCGCGCTCGTTGCGTTTCGTATTCGTGCTGCTCGCCGTGTTATTCGAGCTGCTATTCGCCGTGTTACTCGAGCTGCTGCGACCCGTGCGGTTGGGGGCGTTCCCGTCGCGGCGGTTGTTTCCGCGGTTGCGGTTGGCGTCGCTCCGCTTGCGTTCCGTATACCTACGGCTATAGCGGCGGTTGGGGCGCCTA
>JAFSFF010000179.1 GCA_017435375.1 Thermoguttaceae bacterium | reverse complement strand
AAGGCGGCGTTTTTCGACTTCGACGGGACGGTCGCGACGTTGCGTCAAGGTTGGCAAGACGCGGTAACGGCGGAGGCTTGCGCGACGTTGTCGGAGATTCCGGGCGTTTCGGCGGCGGACGTCGAGCCGATCGTGCGGGCGTACATCGAGAAGGAGACCGGGCGGCCGATGATCGCGCTCGGCGAACACTTGGCGGAAGAGGTCGCGAAGCGCGGCGGAACGCCGAAAGCGCCGATCGTTTATAAAGAGGAATACGACGTCGTCCTCGACCGCTTGGTCGCGACGAAGTTCGCGGGGCTCGAAACCGGCGAGAAGACGGTCGACGATTTGGTGTTGCCGGGGTTGATTCGTTTCTTGGAGCTGTTGAAAGCGAACGGCGTCGCGCTCTGCTTGGCGAGCGGAACCGACGAAAAACGCTTGACGGCGGAATGCGAACGTCTCGGCTTGACGAAGTACTTCGATCAAGGGATTTACGGCGCCCGCGAAGACGGACCGCCTTGCGAAAAGAACGACGTCTTGAAGGCGCTTCTTGAGAAAAACGGCTGGAGCGGCGACGAGTTGGTCGGTTTCGGCGACGGCGGATTCGATATGGCGGCGGTGAAGGCGGTCGGCGGATACGCGGTCGGCGTCGCGTCGAACGAAGCGGAGCGCGTCGGCGTCAACGCGCACAAGCGCGGGTTCCTCTTGGAAGCCGGGGCGGACGCGATCGTTCCGGACTTCGCGTATCCGGAGAAACTTTGGGCGTTTTTGAACCGTTGAGCGGTTTGGGAACCGTTGGGCGTTAAACGTTGAACGTTGTTAAAACGCGCTAAACGGCGGCGACGGCGTTAAGATCGGCGATTTGCGTCGGTTTTAACGCCGTTTGTTTTTTGGGGGGCTTGGCGAATCGAACGTCGACGGGGAAAGGGCGCGCTTTGCCGAACGCTCTCGCGACGCCGGTTGCGACGTCGGTTAAAATTCGAGCGTTTCTTGGGGCGCGCTCGACGTTGCGGCTTCTCAACTTCTCAACTTCTCGGCGGCTTGAACGGGCGCGTTTTCGACGGCTTTTTCATTCGCTCGACTTTTTCCGCAAAACGCTTGACTTGGCGAGCGTCGGCGCGTATAATCGTGGTTGGCGGCATTTTGTCGCGCTTTTGACGTTTGGATTCGTCGCCTTTGTTAACCGATTCAAAATCAACGAGTTAAGGAGAAGAAGAAACGAACGCTCCAATGAAAGCGCGGGTGATCGATTCCTTCCCGGCGCCGACGCGCGACGAGATTAAGCGATTCGAGGCGCGAAACGGCGTCGTTTTGCCGGAGGAATACGTCGAGTTTTTGCTCGCTTCGAACGGCGGCTCTTTACCGGCGAATACGCGCTTGTCGGGCCGCCGGGCGGCGACCGCGTCGACGCGATCGACCTCCTTTACGCCTTGAACGCGCCGTTCGATTTTTGGGATTTGCAAACGACGACGCGAGATTGGAAGGCGGATTGTCCGAACGGGCGCGGATTTTTGCCGGTCGGGCGCGATCCTTACGGAAACGAATATTGTTTGAAGGTTTCCCGCAAACTGTTCGGCGTTTTCGGCGGCGGTCGTAAAAAAACGGGCGTCGTCGGGTTGCGCGACCGCGAAACGGGGGAAATTTGGAAAATCGCCGATTCTTTCGCCGCGTTTCTCGACAATATTTACCAAAGCGACGGCGAGGAAACGTCGCCCGTTTGCCGAATCGTCGAGGAGGGCCGCGTCGACGGATTGAAGGAGCTTCTTGCGCAAAACGCCGTCGATTTCGCCGAAACGAGTCGAAACGGCTTGCCTTGGCTAACGCTTGCCGCTCGTCGCCGACAACCGGAAATCTGCCGTCTCCTCCTTGAAGCGGGTTGCGACGTCGACCAAAAGAACGCCGACGGAAAGACGCCGCTTCATTTCGCGACGAGCGTCGACGTTATCGATCTCTTAATCGACGCCGGAGCGGACGTCGAAGCGCGTTCGAACGACGGCGCGACGCCTTTGGAGGGCTGGGTAAAGTTTTTACATCAACGTCCCGCGATCGAATTGATCAAACGCGGCGCCCGCTTCGACGGTCTCGACGCGGAATCGCTAACGCTTAATCCTTACGTCGCGCGGTTTATCGAATCTTTGCGCTAATCGCCGTCGCCGCCGATCGGGCTTTAAAGTCGAGCGGCGTTAAGCAACGTCGACGGTTCGGCGCGACGGGGCGGAGTCGGCGCTAAACGTTGAAACGTTAAGCGCTTGCGGGAGCGAGGTTTACTCGGCGTCGTCGAGCGGCGCGACGACGCAAAACGGGCGCATTTTGTCGAGCGTCTTTTCGCCGATTCCTTTAACGCCGAGCAGGTCGTCGACCGAGCGGAAGCCGCCGAGTTCTTCGCGGCGTTCGATAATCCGCTCCGCAAGCGTCTCGCCGACGCGCGGCAGGTTCGTTAACTCCGCTTTCGACGCGGAGTTGAGTTCGACGACGAACGCGAGCGTTTCGGCGCTCGGGACGGTTGCGTCGGCGGCGGTTTTCGCGTCGACGTTAACGGCGGTCGGAGCGGTCGCGTCGGCGACAGACGGGGCGGTTTTGACGCTCGTTTCGATAATTTCGCGACGGCGAGTCGCGTTCGAACGCGCTTTTTCGACTTCGGCGGCGACCGCGTCGGCCAACTTTTGCGGCGTCGGAATCGTCGCGGCGCCCGGCCTTGGCGGCGGGTCGAGTCGACGACTCGCCTTTCCGGCGAAGAAGAAAACGACGCCGACGGCGAACGCGAGCGCCGCGACCCCGGCGACAAAGCGCGCTTGACGGGCGTCCGCTTCCCGAATCGCCGTCGCGCGGTCGCGTTTCGGCGACGGTTGAGAGGCGGTTCTTTTCGCGGGGGACGGAACGGCGGGCGTCGGCGTCGGGCGCGCTTCGTTGGATTGCGCTAAGTCGAGCGTTTCCAACGGTCGCGTTTGCGTCAAATTCGGTTTCGCCGTCGACTTTTTCGTCCGTTTGCGGCGTTTCGCGCTCATTCGGTCAACGCCGCGGCGGCGTCCTCGGGGGAAACGTCGCGGAGACGGACGCATTCGCCGAGCCCGGTCGGGAGAACGAAACTCAACTTGCCGAACTCCGCCTTTTTGTCGGTTCGCATCAGATCGACAAGTCGCTCGACCGACGTTTCCGGCGCGTCGCCGATTCGCCGTCCGACGACTTCGAGCGACGTCGGAAGCCCAAGCCGTTCCAAGAGTTCCGTTTGACGCGCGACCCAAGCGCCGTCGATCGCGGAGAAGCGGGAATCGCCCTTTTCGGCCAAGCGCTTGGCGAGTCGAGCGGCGGCGAGCGAGCCGATCGAAACGCCGTCGCCGTGTAAAAGCGTCCCGTAACCGAGCGCCGATTCGAGCGCGTGCCCGAACGTGTGCCCGTAATTCAAGAGCGCGCGGCGCCCGGTCGTCTCAAACTCGTCCTCCGAAACGACTTGCGCTTTAATTTCGCAACATTTCGCGACGACGGCGCCGAGCGTTTCCGGGTCGCGGGCGGTTATTGGGTCGACGTTGCGCTCCAAAAAGGCGAAGAAATCGGCGTCGAGCGACGCGCCGTATTTGACGACTTCGCCGAGACCGGCGCGGTATTGGTCGGCCGGAAGCGTCGCCAAAACGTTCGGGTCGATCAGGACGCCCCCCGGTTGCCAAAACGCGCCGACCATATTCTTGCCGCCGGGGAGGTCGACCGCCGTCTTGCCGCCGACGGAGCTGTCGACTTGCGCAAGGAGCGTCGTCGGAATTTGGAAGAAACGGATTCCGCGGACGTAAGTCGCCGCGACGAAACCGGTTAAGTCGCCGACGACCCCGCCGCCGAGCGCGACCGCGACCGATTTGCGGTCGGCGCCGACTTCGAGGAAGCGTTCCCAAAGGGAGTTCGCCATTTCGATCGTTTTGCTCTCTTCGCCCGCCGGAATAACGACGACGTCGAGGTCGAGCCCGCGGTCGACGAGCGCCGCCGCGACCGTTTCCGTATAAAGGGCGTCGACGTTCTCGTCGGTAACGAGCAAGACGCGGGAAACGTCCCCCAACGACGCCAACGCGACGCCGGAACGCTCGAGCGCGCCCTCTTCAATTTGAATATCGTAACTTCGTTCGCTTAATTCAACCGGGATTGTAATCATCTTGACCGCCGTTTCTTCGACGCGAGGTTTGATTTTAAACTTTTAACGGCAAAAACTAGGTTTCAGGGACAGTTTTCTGGGAGCGTCTCGTTTAACCGTTTTTGAGCGGCGACGCGACGTTCGAAAACGTTTTTTTGTCGAATAAACCGTTTTTCCGTTTGATTTTTACATAGGCGCGACGTCGCGACGCGGCGTTATTTGCCGAACGTTCGACGTTTCCCGTCAATTATACCGGCGTCGCGACGGGGCGCAAGGGCGGCGGGGAACGGCGTCGGCGTTTTCGGCGATTTTCCGATTTTTTCGCTTTCGCGGCGACGAACGCTTGAAACGCCGGTTCGCTTTCGGTATAATCGGCGAAATTTCGAAAAACGCTTCGGCGCGTCGGCGTCGGGCGACGTGTTTTTCCGTCGCGGCGGAGAGAACGTCGCGACGGAAAAACGTTAAAACGGATAAAACGCACAGGAGAGACGATATGCGCGGAGTTCAACGATTAAAACGAAGGGCGAAGCTCGGACTCGGAGCGGCGCTCGCTTTCGGAACGCTCGGAACGTTGGGGACGTTCGGAACGTCGGCGGTTTGGAGCGCGGACGCGACGCCGGAGATTCGGGCGATTTCGGAGCGGCTTTGTCGCGACGGCGGAGGCGAATGGGCGCGAGCGTTCGAGCTTTTTGTCGAGAACGCGACCGAGCGGGATTGGTCGGAGCGGGCGGTCGAGATTCCGATCGCCGGAACGCCGGAAAAACCGGTCGACGGCGCGGCGCCGCTCGTCGGGGAACGGGCGGAGTCGGTTCGATTTTGCGACTCGGACGGCGTCGAGTTCGTTTTCAATATTATTAATAAGGACGGCGAAACGGTCGAGCGCGGCGAAATCGGCGAAGGCTTTTCGTTGACGATTCCGGCGACCGTCGCGGCGAAATCGACGGCGCGTTATCTCGTCTTTGCCGGGAACGACCGCGTGACGGGACACCCGGATCAATATTCGCAAATTCGGCGGCGCTTGTCGAATCTCGACTTCGAAGCGGGAACCGGCGACGTTCCGAGCGGTTGGCGGTTCGACGTCGACGGCGCCGACCGTTCGATGCGTTGGGTCGACGAAAACCCGTTTTCGGGACAAAAATGCGTCCGTTGCGACGTCGCGGACGGGGCGGAGCCGTCTTGGATTGCCGCGCGGCAAGGGGGCGTCGCGGTCGAACCGGGGCGCAAGTACCGCTTTACCGGGCGCGTTCGCGGCGAAAACGTTCGCGGGACGGTCGGCTGGTACCTGCATCTCGGCAACGAGGAAAAGCCGATGATCGCGGCGCCGCTTCTCGGTTTTAGCGATAAAACGGAGTTCGGTTGGACGGTGCTTTCGGAGGTTTACTCCGTTCCGGCGGACGCGAACCGGCTCGAGTTCGGGACGGTCTTGCGCGGAACCGGAACCGCTTGGTTCGACGCGGTCGAAATCGAACTTGTCGAGGAACCCGGCGTCGATTTGCCGAAAAACGCCCGCCCGTTCCGAATCGGCGAAACGTTCGCGATTCCGGCGACCCCGACCGTTTATCCGAGCGGCGACCCGAACGCGACGCGCGGAGCGGAGCGGTTCGAACCGGCGAAACTTGGAATCGCCGTTGAAAAAACGTTAAAATCGGAAAAGTCGGCGATTCCGCAATATTCCGGCGCGCGTTGCGTTCTTATTCGCGTCGAAACGCCGTCGGCGGACGGACGGCGGCTGATTCGGCTCGACTTGGCGCCGATCGAAACGCGTTGGGGACGAACGCTCGGGGCGGGGGATTTCGCGATTCTCGACTTGAACGGTAAAGAAACGCCGCTCGAATTTTTCGACGGCTCCGTTTTCTTCGAAGCGAACGTCGTCGCCGGAGCGCGGAACGTCTTCGCCGTCGTCGAAAAGACCGGCAAAACCGATAAAACCGGCAAAGACGCGAAGAACGGCGCCGGTCGACGCTTATCCGAGGGGGCGAATCTCGCGAACCAAGCGTTCCCGGGAACGACGCTCCAAACGGCGAACCCGGCCGACTTTGCGGGAAATAACGAAAATAACGACGAAGCGGAGGGCACCGGCGTCGATGAAACCTCTAAAACCGACGGAACCGGCAAAACCGGTAAAGTCGACGGCGGCGCGTT
>JAFSFF010000178.1 GCA_017435375.1 Thermoguttaceae bacterium | reverse complement strand
CTCGGCTCGCAAGCGGACGAGCTGGTGCGCCAAGTCGATTTTCACCGGGCAAATTTGCGAACACGCGCCGCAAAGGGTCGACGCAAACGGCAGTTTCCCGGCTTCCTGAATCGACAAAAGTTTCGGCGTCAGCGCGGCGCCGAGCGGGCCCGGATAGACCCAGCCGTACGCCCAGCCGCCGACTTGACGGTACACCGGGCAGCGCGTCATGCAGACGCCGCAACGGATGCAGCGCAAGACCGCCCGCGAGTTTTTCGACGCCAGCGCCCGCGTTCGACCGTTGTCGACCAACACGACGCGCATGTCGCGCCCTTCGGTCGGGCCGTTGAAGATATGTCCGTACGACGTCAGCTTTTGGCCGGTCCCCATTCGCGGCAACATATTCAGGAAGAGCGGCAAATATTTCGCGCTCGGGATGATTTTTTCGATCCCGACCAGCGCGACGTGCAGCTTCGGCGCCGTCGTCGACAAGCCGATGTTCCCCTCGTTTTCGACCAAGCAGAGCGAGCCGGTATCGGCGATCGCGAAGTTCGCGCCGGACGTTCCCATATCGGCGTTAACGAATTCTTCGCGGAGCTTTTCGCGAGCGATCATCGTCAGTTTCTCATGTTCGGCGGTGAACGGAACGCCGAGTTTTTCTGCGAACTTGCGCCCGATCTCCTCCGCGCTCAGGTGCGTCGCCGGGGTAACGATGTGCGTCGGTCGCTGCCCGAGCAGTTGAACGATGTATTCGCCCAAGTCGGTTTCGAGCGCGCGAATTCCGGCGGACGCGAACGCTTTGTTCAGCGCGATTTCCTCCGAAACCATCGACTTCGCCTTGACGACCGTTTTGACGTTGTTTTCTTTCGCGATCTGCAGAACGATTTGGTTTGCTTCTTCGGCGTCCTTCGCCCAATAGACCTTGACGCCCTTCGCTTCGAGCTTTTCGACGAACGTCGTCAGGAGTTCGTCGAGGTGGGTCAGCGCGTAATTTTTGATTTGCTTCGCCGCCTCGCGCCACTCGGGCCAGCGTTCGATACTCCAGCAATGCGCCAAACTCGCGTCGGCGCTCCGTTCCGCCGTCAGCGCCAACGACTCGGACGCGTTCGGCTCGGCGAGCCCTTTCGTTTCGTCTTTCCAAAATTCGGCCCCGGACAGAGGCGTCGAAGTCGTCGTCATTTCGCCGTTCCTTTCCGACTCGTCGTCGACAATATTGATCGTTTTCCGTTTTCATCCCTCGCGCCGCGTCGCTCAACCCGGACGCCGGAAACGGGACGGAAGTCGACCGCCTCGAACGCGGAAACTTCCCGTCTTTATTTTCTTCCTTTCGTCGTCCCTTGTCAATCGGGCGCGATTCGATTTTTTCCTTTTCTCCGTCTCTTTTTTTCTTCTTTCGTCGTCGCGGTTCGCAAACTCGGAAAAATTTGTCGTCGCCGACTCGCCGAAGTTTGCGCAAACTATCTTCCTTACGTCGGCGACCGGCGCCCTTCTCGACGCCGCGTTTTCCCGACGGGCCGCGTCTCGACGTTCGCTCTATTTCGCTCCGACGGCGTTCGCGTCGACGGCGCGTTCCCTTTCACCTCGCAATTTAAGGAAAATCGCAATGCAAAAGAAACGTTTTCTCCTTCTTACCCGTCGTTCGTTGGCGCTCGTCGGCGCGACGTTCCTCGCGACCGGCGCCGCGTTCGCGCAAGATTACCCGATTCGCGCTTACACGATCACGACGATTCAAGAGGAACCCGCTCCGGCCCCGGAAGCCCCGAAACCCGCCGAACCGGCTCCGGCCCCGGAAGCCCCGAAGCCCGCCGAACCGGCTCCGGCCCCGGAAGCCCCGAAACCCGCCGAACCGGCTCCGGCCCCGGAAGCTCCGAAAGCGGAAGAACCGGCCCCGGCTCCGGCTCCGGAAACGCCGCAACCGGCGGAACCGACCCCGGAACAAAAGGTCGAGGAAGCCGTTAAGGACGCGAAAGAAAACGTCGAAGCGGCGGCTCAAGCGGCGAAAGAAATGGTTCAAAAGACCGCCGAAGCCGCTAAAGAAAAGGTCGAAGACGCGATCGAAACCGCGAAAGAACGCGCCGCCGAAGCCGCTCAAGCCGCTCGCGACGGGCTCGAAGAAACGATTCAAGCGGTCGCGGGCGACGCCGCCGAAGCCGCCGACGTCGCCAAAGAACAAGCCAAGGCCGCCGTCGAAGCCGCGAAGGAAAACGTCGAGCAAGCCGCGAAAGACGCTAAAGAAAAGACCGAAGCCGCCGCGGAAGTCGCTAAAGAACAACTCGACGCCGTCGCGAAAGAAGGGCAAGAGCAAGCGAAAGCCGTCGCCGACGCCGCCAAAGACGCGCTCGACGGAGCGAAAGCCGACGCCGACGTCGCCAAAACGCCGGTCAAACCGCGTATGTACAACTACAACGCGTCGACGCTCTCCTGCGTTATGCAATGCCCGGAATGCGCCGTTTTCTCGCGAGCGATTCACGAGTCCGGCCTCGAAGAGCTGATCGGCGGCGCCCGCCGGATTACGATCTTCGCGCCGACCGACGAAGCGTTCGCCCGTTGGCCGCAAGAGTCGCTCGAACAACTCTTCAACTGCCCGCCGGCGTTGGCCGCGATCGTCCTGAACCATATTTGCCCGGAATCGCTCTCGCCCGCCGAGTTGACGAAGCTCCAACGCCTCGCCTGCTGCTGCAATTACGACTCCTGCGTCAAATATTGCGGTAAAGAACGCGCCGACGAACTCGCGCTCCACTGCGACGCGATCGCCGACAAGACGAAGGAACAGCAAGAGGTTTGCGACCGAAACGGCGGCGTCGGACTCGGCGACGGCGACCTTTGCGCCGCCGCGAGCTTCCCGGCCCCGGTCGTCCGCTGCGTCAACGGGTACGTTTACCCGATCGACCGCGTTCAAATTCCGCGCGGCCTCAAAGTTTATCAAGCGCTGAAGTCGCAAGAAGCGCAAGCCGAGGAAGAAGCGCTCGAATTCGAGTTGGTCGAAATTTTGATTCCGTCCGAAACGCTCCAACCGCAAGCCGAAGAACCCCAAACCGAAGAAACGAAAGATAACGAAGAAATGAAAAAAGACGAAGAAAAGAAAAACGGAAACGGTAAAAAAGAAAACGGTAAAAACGGCAAAAACGGCGCGAAAGCCGACGACAAAGAAATGAAGGCCGAAAAAGAAACGAAAGAAGAAAAGTCCGAAGCGAAGGATAAAGACAAGAAAGACGAAAAAGTCGAAAAGTCCGACGCGAAAGATAAAGACAAGAAAGACGAAAAAGTCGAAAAGGCCGACTCCAAAGATAAGAAAGATAAAAAGGACAAGGACGACGCCGACGATAAAGACGACGACAAGGACGACGAAGAAGACGACGATAAAGACGAGAAAAAATGACGTCCGCTCCGTCGCGCCGTTAGTCGCTTAACGCAAAACGCCGAAAACGCCCCCGGATCGCGCTCCGGAACGACGTTTTCGGCGTTCTTTTTGCCGCTTTTAACGATTTTACCGCTTTTGCGCCGTCTTAGAAGATATACGACAGCGAAACCGTCCCCAAGTGCGACGTCGTTTTCTCCGACGTAACGAAGTCGTAATCGCCGGCGACGACCCAGCGTCGCTCGCAGTCGAGGTAACCGCGCGCCCCGAGCCCCGCTTCGAAGAACGATTCGCCTTGATCGACCCCCGCGACGGTAAAAGTCGAGTCGCCGTTAAACCCGGCGAAGCGAGCGGTCGAAACCGGCGCCGCGTCGTCCGTCAACAAAATCCCGTAAAACGCGCGGGCGTCGAAGAGCAAAAACGGCGAATTGAATTCCGACTCCAACCCGACGCGGGCGAACGCTCGGCTCCAGTCGGCGTCGTCGAACGTCAACGCGCTCCCGCCGCCGGTTTCGGTCGCGGCGTCTTGCCAAACTTGTTCGAAGTCGACTTGGACGACCGGGCGCCAAACGCGGTAAACGTCGGTTTGGAACGGACGGTCGAGGCGAATCGCCGCCGCGAACGTTTGCCCGGCGAAGTCGGCGTCCAAGCGTTCGTTCAGCTTGCCGATTCCAACGAAACGCTTGCTTTGGTAATCTTGGAGCCCGCCGCCGACGTAAAACTTCGTTTCCCAACCGCTCGGCGCCGCGAAACCGCCGTAAAGGCCGAGTTGGAAGTTCGACGCTTCGACGCGGTCGCCCTCCGACCAAAGCCGCGGTTTCGAGAAGCCGAACGAGAGCCCGACGAGAGCGCCGGAGTCGCGCGCCGCTTCGTATCCGACCGTCATCCCGGTTTCGTCGACGCCGAATTCGCGCGAATTGTCGTCCGAATTCGCTTCCAATCCGCGATAGCTCGACGCGAACCAAGCGGACGTCGGCGCGCCGAGAGCCGCCGCCGGGCCGAGCGCGCTTCGCCCGTAATAACCGCCGTATCCGTTATAACCTTCGTATCCGACGTATTCGCCGCCGTCGCCGTAACCGCCGACTTGACCGCGCGTCCAATATTGTTCGGACGCCGCCGCGGCGTTCGTTCCGTTTCGTCGCCCGGCCAAGTCGATTTGCTCGAACGGACGCCGCCAAGGCGAATTCATCGCCGCCGCCAAGGAGTTCGCGCGGAGGTCGCCGGCCAATTCGGTCAAACCTTCCGACGCTTCGGCGCCGGTTTCGACGTCGTTCAACGCGTCGAGCGTCGAGCGGAGCGCCTTCGAGACGTTCTCGTCGTCGGTTCGAATCGCTTCGATCGTTCCGGAAACCGCGCTTTGGTTGCCGGTTTGCGCGTATTTCGACGTGTCGCCGTTGATTTTCAGTTCAAGATTCAAGTTACGTCCGTCTTCGGAAGCGAACGCGTCCAACGTGTAAAACGCCGTTTCGCGCGTCGAACTCTTGAAAACGTTCGCGTCGCCGTTCGTTTCGATCGCGACGCCGGAGTAAACGCCGTCTTTCAACGCCGAAACGTTCGACGCGGCGACAACGCTCCCCTCTTCTAATTCGGCGACTCCGGAACCGGTCAAAATCGCCTTCCCAACGCCTTCGCCGTCGGCGTCGAACTCGACGCTAAGAACGCCCCCTTTGCCGATTTTCAGCGAGCCGTTTTCGGCCAACGTCAAATCGTCGGCGAGTCCGAGTTCGAGCGTCGCGCCGTTTTTGAAGGTCATCAAGCTCGTTCGAACGTTCTTTCCGCCGGAGTAAGACGCGGCGGCGCCGGTAAAGGTAATGTCGTCGGAAGAAAGCGCGTAAGCGGCGTCCCCGGAACGTTGCGTCTTGTTGACGACCGCCGTGTTCTCGAACGTCAGTTTGAAATTTTCTTCTTGAACGAGGAGGCCCTGCCCTTCGAGCTTGACCGTTCCGCCGTTAAAGCTCGCGTCGTTATCCCAAATTTGCAGTTGCGCGAACTCGTCGCTCTTTTGCCCGGCTTTCCCGACGGTGTAAACGGTCGCGCTCGAGAACGCTTTCAAGCCGCCGGCGCCGGTTTTCGAACCGAGTTTCGCCAACCCGCGTTCGAGGTTGAATTCTTTAACGGTAATCGAAGCGGAATCGCCCGTTTCGAGCGCGGCGACCTGTCCGTCGTCGGCGTCGGCGTCGATTTTTAAATTCGAAACGCGCGCCGTCGAAACGCCGAGCGCTCGCGCTTTCCCGCCGGAAAGGGTCAATTTGTTGACGTCGATCGCCGCTTTCGTCTTTTCGTCCTTCGCGACGCCGTTGGTGAAGGTTTCGTTTTCGCCGAGCGTCCAAGAGTCGATCCAAGCGCCCTTGCTCGATTCGGCTTTGTTGACCAACTCGAACGTCTTCGCCGACTCGTCGAACGCGACGTCGAGTTCGCCGGTAACGATCAATCCGCCGGAGTTTTCCAATTTGACGACGCCGTCCTTATTGTCGGTCGCGACCAAAACGTCCAAATCTTTCGCTCGCAGTCCGCCGGTCGAGGAGATCGTCGAGTCGCCCCGCCAACGAATTCCGGTCGACGCGACGTCTTTCGAACCTTCCTTCGCCGCGATCAACGTTCCGTTGAGCGTCATTTTGCCGTCGAGCCAAACGTCGTATTTCCCGTCTTTTTCGACGACGGCGCCGGTCGCGTCCATTTTTTTGGTCAATCCGGTAATTTGCGCGTAAGCGTATTGGTCGAGCGTCAGCGTTCCGCCGGTTCGCGTTCCTTTGTCGTCGACGCTGGAAAACGCTTTCAACCCGCCGAGAAAAACGTTCGATTTTCCGTAAAGCGAGTTCATTATATTGCCGCCGATCTTCAGCGTCGCGCCGTCTTTTTCGCTCCCGACGGTCGCCAAACCGGCGATATTGACCGCGCTCGTCGAAGCGAAGGTCGCGTCGCAAAGGCTCGACCATTCCGCCGCTTCGAGGGCGCCGTTGATCGTCAACGCGCCGCCGGTTCCGGTTCCGCCGTTCATTTCGATTTTGCCGGTCGCGGTCAATTTCGCGGCTTTATCGTCGGAGTAAACGCCGAAATACGCCGCGTTATCGTCGCCGCTTTCGTTAAAAATCGAAACGAGCCCGGCGTTCGAGAACGCGCCGTCGCCGTCGACGACGTTTCCGGTCGTCTTTTTGTCTTTCGAGCCGACCGTCAACGTTCCGAGTTTCCCGACGACGACGCCGCGCGTCTCGTCTTTCGTCGACGTTCCGACGTTGAAAAGTTGCGCCCCGGCTTCCAAAACGACCGAACCCGTCCCTTTTTCGCCGCCGATTTCGAGCAAACCGCCCGCGCCGACCGCCAAGTTCGCGCCGCTCGCGACCGTCAGCGTCGAGCCGGTTTTCGCGTCCGCCGGCCCGACGACCGTTAAAATCCCTTTTTCCGTCGTCGCCGACATATCCCCGACGACGATCGAGCCTTTTTCGCCGAGCGTCAAATCGACCGCGCCGACGACCGCGTCCGCTTTGTTCGACGTTTCGTCCAAAACGCCGACG
>JAFSFF010000177.1 GCA_017435375.1 Thermoguttaceae bacterium | reverse complement strand
GATTCGAGCCGAACGGTCGGAAGGCGCCAAGAGGCGTTTTTTCGTTCGAGCGGGCAAAAGGCGACGACGGCGAGATCGCCGAGGGTTTCGTGATCGCGATCGCGTCGTTTCGGGACGCGCAGTCGCAAGCGCGTCGTTTCGTCGTCGGTTGTTCGAGGGAGCGTCGCGACGTCGATTTTTTCGCCGTTCCAGTCGACGGAGACGGGAACGAGCGGCGCGTCGAAAACGAGCGTCGCGTCGTCGAGCGTCGACGGCGAACGGTCGAACGAGAAGCGCGAAACGACTTCGACGCCTTCGAGCGAGAGGCGGCGCGACGTTTCTTGACGGTATCCGATTTGGCGGCGCGCGTCGAGCGGCGTCGTTCGGGCGATCGTTAGGCGGGTTTGCGTTTCGCCTCCTAAAAAGACGCGCCAAGTTCGCGTCGCGGCTTTTTCCGTCGATTCGGGGAGACGCGAAACGGGCTCTTCGTCGGCGGCGAGAAACGCTTCGGGCGCGTCGGCGTCGGCGGGGGATTCCGGCGCGAGCGATTCGACCGGTTTAACGAAACCGTTCGAGACCGAAACGACGGCGTCGGCGGGCGCGGTCAAGCGCAACTCCGTTCGCGGCGACGGCGGAAGAACAAAATCGAACGAAACGGCGCCGGACGGAGCGACCGAGCCGCGGCGCGACCAACGGAACGAGTAAAAACCGTTTTGCGGAGCGGAGAGATAGAGGCGCGAGTCGGGATAAAGACCGACGAAAGCCTTCTCGCTTTTAGGCGACGCGTCGTCGTCGGCGTTCGGCGCGTCGGCGAGTTTGGCGAAAGAGGAGAGGGCGACCGAGAAAGGGGGAAGGAGCGCCGCGTCGGCGGACGAAGACGCGGCGTCGACGAACGAGAGCGCGAACGTTCCGGTTCCTTCGAGCGCGTCGGTTTCGAATTTCGCGTCGAGAAAAAGAGCGGAAACGACGTTGGACGTCGGGGCGTCGGGACGCGCCGCGTTCGTTTCGGAGGTCGCGCGGAGCCAAGCGTCGAACGTTTCGACGCGGATCGGGTAATATTTTTCGTCGCCCCAAGGCCAACGATCGATTTTGTCGGCCGGCGCCATCCAGAAACGAAAGGGAACGCTCGAATTCGAACTCGATTCCGGAGAAGCGGACGCGGGCGACGACGGCGACGCGTCGCGAACGTCCGATTCGTTCTCGTTTCCGTTCGCGAAGGGAGGAGCGAGGAGAAGCGCCGCGACGACGAGCGTCGAAAAGAACGAAGCGCCGAGCGAACGGCGTTCGCGCGGTCGCGTTCGCGGCGCGAAAAGGGAGCGAGTAAGCGTCATAAGGGCGTCCGTTGGTCGAGCGCGAGGAAAACGATTGAAGGCGACGGAGGAAAACGAGGGGCTTTTGGAGTTTTCGCGCCTTTTTTCGCGATTCTTGAGCGTTTTTCGCGTCGGGGTCGATTTATTGATTTTAACGTTTTTGATTGGCGGGAAACGAGGACTTGCGGCGGGAGCGAAGGACGTTTCGGGCGCGACGCGCTAACGATCGCCGCCGCCGACGACGCGGGAGGAATCGGCGCGTCGAGGCGCGTCGCGTCGACCGAAGAAACGACATCGCGTCGTTTCGCGAGCGGTCGAGCGGACGACGTTCGCGACGATTTTTTGCGTTTTCGCGTCCTTGCGTCCGAAAAATTTCGCAAGGAGCGCGGCGCCCAACGTCAGCAAAACGCCGAAGACGGTCGTTTGCAGGAAGAGGAACGCAAGGTAAGGACGCAACGCGACGAGCGCCGTCGTCGTCAACGCGAAAACGAATAAAACGGAGCGCGACCGGAAGAACGGGAAGTAAAGGAGCCCGAGGCCCGTCGCCAACGCCGCGCCGCCGCCGAGCAAAATCAGCAGCGCGCGGTCGAGAACGAAGAGGCGCGAACGCTCCGGTTGTCCGAAACCGCTGAAGAGGTAGGAGTTGACTTCGAGCGGTATCGATTCGCGCTCCGCGACGCCGACCCAATCGCAAAGTTCCGTTTGCGAAATCGACGCGACGCGGCGATAGGAACCGAGGAACCCGTCGCGTCGCAGGACGTATTCCGGCGTCCAATCGTCGGGGTCGACGACGACGTGGCGGTTGAACGGCGTCAACACTTGCCAATAAGCGCGCCGAATCCAAATCGAGTCGTCGGTCGCGTCGCGCGGCGTTTCGCCGTCGGAGGTTTCGTCCGAGTCGGCGTTCGGCAAACGAACGAAACGAGGGAATTGAACGTCCAAACGGTTGGAGTTCGGACGACTCGAATCGGAGCCGGAGGGCGTCGACGTCGCGTTCGGTTGGACGACGTAGGAGAGTTCCAAAACGTATTCGCGGTCGCGAACGGACTCGGGAATCGGAACGACGAGCGTTTTTTCGTCTTCCGCGAAGAGTCCGCCGTTCGTTTCCGCGACGTTCGCAAAGGAAACTCCGTCGAGCGAAACGGCGACGCGGTCTTTTCGAACCCCGTCCGGAAGACGGAGCGCCAAGCGATCCCGATAACCGGAGAGGCGATAGGCGACGCGGTCGACGCGGCCGACGTCGGAGAGCCAAGTTTGCAACCAAGCGCGGTCGACGATCACCGAGTCGAAATTATCGTTGGCGTTGAGCGAAGCGGTAAACGCCGCGCCGAATTCCTGCGTCGCCGACGCGTACCGAGCGAAGGTCGAGCGACCGTCCGCGGCGCGTCCCGAGTCTTCGAGTCGCCAAAAACGGTTCGTTTTTTTGTTGGCGTTGTACTGAACGGAGACGCCGGGCGGCGCGAAAATCGTCAGCTCGTTCGAAAGAAGCGTTCCGTTTTCCGGTTGCGCTAAATCGACGGTGAAGTAGCGCGTGAAGTTGGGGTCGAAATCGAGCGGTTTCCCGTCGTATTGGAGCGAGACGACGCAGGCGCCGATTTTCGGCGCGTCGGCCAACGAAACGACGCGACGCGTTTGATTTTCGTTCGCTTCTTCGAGCGTCGAGTTTTGCGCCGGAACGGCTTTGCCGTCGACGAAAATTTTGAGATTCGACTCCGTCGCTTTGCCGAGACTCGACGGCGCCAAGAGGGCGATCGAGACGAGCGGCTCTCGTTCGACGTTGTATCGGAACGTTTGCTCGACGCGCTGCGAACCGTCGGCGCCGATATGAACGTCGGTTTTCGCTTCGATTTCGATTTTTTGTTCCTGCTTTTTAACGCGAGCGGCGAATCGGGGGGGCTCGTCGTTCGGCGAGTCGCCGCGTCGACGCGTTTGATAGGCGAGCGGCGACTGATGCGACGGCGGAAGCTCGAAGGTCGGCGCGAGCGCGCGGAGCGGCTTGGAGGTTAGGTCGACGCAGTCGTCGAGGCTGGGCGTTAGGTCGATCGCGTCGACCGGAACGACGACGAGGGTCGACGGTTCGCTCCAAGCGCCGCTCGCGGTCGGGAGCGGGAAGGAGAACGCGCCGTCTTCGGAAGCGTCGAGTTCGCGCGTCGCGAAGAGTTCGAACTCGACGACGCCGTCGGTCGGAGCGACCAGCGGAAAGGCGGTTTCGCCGGTCGAGGCGTTCGATTCGATATTAATAACGTCGACGATTCCGTCGGGCGAGACGTCGACGCAGTTCCAGTCGCGTAAGCGGATTTTGATTTCGTCGATTTTCGAGCCGTAAACGGAGTATTGAAATTTCGCGCGCAGCGTCGCCGTTTTTTCGTCGACGACCGCTTGATATTCCGGTTTAACGTTGACGACGACGCGACGAACGAAGGGGCGGGCGGCGAGCGCGAACGGTTGCGCGGAATAGACGTAAAGCTCTTCGCCGTCGGCGAGCGCGGTGGAGGCGTCGACGTCGGCGCGGATTCCGAAGAGCGGCGCGACGTCGAAGTCGAGTCCGTCCGCTTTCGAAACTTTGACGCGACCGTGCTGTTTTTGCGCTCCGTCGACCTCGAATCCGGCGATTTCTCGGGCGGGCGCGTCGGCGTTAGTCGGCGTTCCGGCGGGGCGGGGGGCGTTTTCCGGCGCGAGGGTTCGCGTTTTGATTTTGAGAATCGCGGAGTTCGTTTTTTGCGCGAGTTTAATTTCGAGCGTTTGCGGACGAGCGCCGACGGGCGCGGAAACGCCGGACTCGTCGGCGTCGGCGGACGGCGAGGGGGCGGCGTTTTCGGACGCGTCGGACGTTTCGGGGCGGCGCGAACCGTTCGGCGAGTCGTCGGACGTCAGCGAGAGTTCGCGAATTTCGAACGCGGCGCCGTCGGCGTCGGTCGCGAAGACTTCGTCTTTAACGAGCGACGCGCCGACCGGCAAACGAACTTTGAACGTTTCCGTTTCTCCGCCGAAGACGCGAACGGGGAGCGTCGCTTCGCAAACGGTTTCGCGAGCGTCGAGTCGAACTTCGATCGTCGCGTCTTCGACTTGGTAAACGACGACGTTTTGATCGAAAGACGACTTCCGTTTGCGCCAAACGACGTCGGTCGTTTCCGCGCCGCGACCGAGGCCGTGCAACGTGAGATTGGTCGTCGACTCGTCCATCGGCGTCGCGGCGCCTTGAATCGCGCCTTTGACGCTTTTAAATTTAGCGTCCGGCGTCGGCGCGGAAAAGAGGAGTTGCGAGTTGACCGAGGGGGGAAAGGTCGCGACGAGACGTTGTTCGTCGAGCCCGAGCGTTTCGACGGCGAAGCAAAGTTGAAGCGCGAGTTCGTATTGGCGCGCTCGTCGGCGCGGCGCGGCGCCGTCGGCGGCGTCGGGGCGGACGTTTTCGGCGTCCGAATCTTGCGACACGTCGGCGGAGCGCGCCGCCGTCGCCGTTTGCGTTCGCGGCGGTTGAACGAGCGCGACGTAAGCGCCGGTCGTCGGGTCGACGTCGAGTTCGCAACGGGAACCTTCCGGCCCTTTAAAGGAAAAACCGTCGTTAAAGTCGGGCGCGGAGCCGTCGGTTTTCGGCGCCGGGATGTAGACGCCTTCTTGCAATCCGAGCGGAACGCGAACGAGTTCGTCGCCGAAAACTTGAACGGTGAAGACGACGTCGAGGCGCGCGACGCCCTGTTCGACGGCGCCGAACGCGTTAATTTTTTGAATCGAATACGGCGTTTGCTCGACGCGTTCGTCGTCGCCGTCGATCGTTTGCATCACCTCTTCGAGCGACCAGTTGGGGAGCGGAACGCGCCAAGCGCCGTTTTCGTCGGAGAGCCAAAACGTCGGTTTTTCGCGAAAATGAGTCGAGCGGCGAACGAACGGGACGGCGGCGGGCCCGACCGTTTCGGAGACCGGTTCCGCGTCGGAAACGACTTCGGCGACCGGCGTTTCCGGCGAAACGGACGCGGAGGAATCGGCGGGTTCGGCGGGCGAAGACGGCGCTTGCGCCGCCGTCGAAGCGACGAGGCAAACGAAAAAAAGCGCAAATTCCGACGCGATTCGAGCGAATCGCGAACGGCGGAGGGCCGATTGCGTCGGGAGGGCGGGAGTTCGCTTTGTCAAGTTGGGCCTCGGGAAAACGACGGGCGACGCGCCGGTTCGAGCGAACAAACGGCGCCGCGTTAAAAAAATACGGGGGCGCGAATAAAATCGCGACGTTGGTAAGACGGTGAAAATAGGCGAACGACGACGGAGCGAACGAAGAAACGTCGTTCCATAAAGTCGACGCCGTTTCTCTATTTTAACCGAAAGACGACGAAAAGGGAATAAAAAAAAAGAGGCGAACGGCGATTTTTTGTCGGAGAGCCGGAAAAAAGAAAGGAAATAAACGATTGTAGCAAAGACGCGGATTATTAACGTCGGGCCGAGAGCGCGGCTTGCGAGGCCGATTCGAGTCGTAGGGGGATAAGGCGAGAGAAAGAGAAGGAAACGAAGAGAGGAACGCCAAGGGGGAAGCGACCGACGGCGATAACGCGACGTCGGCGGAGCGAAGCGTCGCGTTTGACGGCGGTCGAATCGGCGGGGAAGCCGAGAAAAACGTTAGGCGCCGATTTTGACGCCGATTTCGGGGCGCGAGCGTTGCGAACGGGCGGTCGAGACTTCCAATTCGTTCCGAATTTCTTCGACGCCTTCGACCGAACGGAGCGACTCTTGCGCCATCTGTTTAAGGAAATACGACGGAACGGCTCCGGAAAGAACGACGCGACCGGAACAAACGTCCAAGCGCAGCGACGAATTGCGGATATAAGAACAACGCCCCAACGCGGCGGCGAGTTTGCGGTTTAACAACGCGTCCATACGACGGCTCCTTTTTCTTCGTCGAGAGGATTGACGACGAACGGTAAAAGTTTTGGCGAGTAAAAAAACAAAGAAGGGATGAAAACGAGCGTTTGTTCGGTCGAACGTCGAGCGTCGGCGGAAAAAACGTTTTCTGTTTTTCCTTCCTTAGCTAGTTTAACTTAAGAATGCGAACGCGGCGTCCGAATCGGTCGATTTTTCCTTCTTTTACCGCGTTTCGGAAAAAGGAAAAGGGCGTTTGAGCGACGCGAGGAAATAGAGACGGCGCGCAAAACGAAACGCGGTAAAAAAGACGGGGCGGAAAAAGAAAGGAACGGATAGAGAAACGGCGAGAAACCGACGTCGGAAAAAGCGACCGACGCAATGTTAAGGGGGCGGCGAGCGCGTAAGAAAACGACGAAGCGCGACGAGCGAAAAATTTGT
>JAFSFF010000176.1 GCA_017435375.1 Thermoguttaceae bacterium | reverse complement strand
GGTCGCCGTTTCGTTGGACATTGTCGTTGTTTGGGGAAGGAAAAAGGGGCGAGGAAGGCGAATTAGGAACGAAAAACGGGGGCGGCGGAACGGGCGACGGCGTTAATCCGGCGCGACGACGGTCGCTAAAATACCTTCGACGATCGACTCGACGGCGCGACGACGGTTTTCGGCGCGGTAATTTTTCGGAACGAGGCGGTGCGCGAGAACCGGGACGGCGAGCCGTTTAACGTCGTCCGGAACGGCGTAATCGCGACCGTCGACGAGGGCCGACGCGCGAACCGCTTGAGCGAAAGCGAGAGAGGCGCGCGGACTGGCGCCGACCGAAACGTCGGGGGAGCGCCGCGTCGCGTCGACGACGTCGAGGAGATAGTCGACGAGTTCCGGCGCGATTTGCACGTCGCGAACCGCCGCTTGGATCGCGAGAACTTCGTCGAGCGAGAGAACCGGTTCGAGCGAGTCGAGCGCGGGCGCTTTGCGGTTGGCGGCCAAGACGGCGCGTTCGGCGTCGCGGTCGGGATAGCCGATCGAAAGGCGCATCAGGAAGCGGTCGAGTTGGCTCTCGGCGAGCGGGTACGTTCCTTCGAACTCGATCGGGTTTTCGGTCGCGACGACGAAGAAGGGGCGCGGCAGCGGACGCGTCGTTCCGTCGGAGGTAACTTGGCGTTCGCTCGTCGCTTCGAGGGTCGCGCTTTGCGTTCGCGGCGACGTGCGGTTGATTTCGTCGGCGAGAACGACGTTTGCGAAGATCGGGCCCGGGACGAACTCGAAATCTTGCGTCTTCGGACGGTAAATTTCGGAGCCGACGACGTCGAGCGGAACGAGGTCGGAGGTGAATTGGATTCGAGCGAAAGTCGCGTTCAAACTGCGAGCGAGCGCTTGCCCGAGAAGCGTTTTGCCGACGCCGGGAACGTCTTCGAGAAGAAGGTGTCCTTCGGCGAAAAAGGCGACGAGGGTTAAACGAACCGTTTCCGGTTTTCCAAGGAAGGCGCGTTCGACGTTTTCCGCCAGTCGTCGAATGGCCGACGCGATTTCCGCGGCGTTCATAAATCGGTTTCCTGTTTGAAAAAAGTTAAGCGCTTTTTACGTTAACGAAACGGGTCTTTCTTTATTTTAATAAGTTTGCGCATTTTAACAAGGAGACGCGGCGTTTTTTAGCGATTTTCGCGAACGAACGACAAAATTTGCCGTTTGCGAGGAAAAGAAGAAGGACGCGATTAAAAAGAACCGCCGTCGAGCGCGCTTTGGAGAAACGGCTTCGACGGCGCAAGGCGAGGCGCGCAAGGGGGCGGAGTTTAGCGGCGCGGTTCTTCGTCGGCGCTCGGCGCGGAGACGCGTTCGGTCGAGAAGGCGTTCGGCGCGAGTTCGAGCGGTTCGATATCCGGGAAGAGTTCGGCGAGGGCGGCGGCGAGTTTCGGCCCGCGAGCGTCGGTCAAGACGACTTTGCCGTCGCGACCGATCAGAATCAGTTCCGGAACGCCGTTGATCGCGTAATAGTCGTGCAGGTGTTCGAAGCCCGCCGCGACCGACTCCGTTTGCGAAATCATCGGCCAAGGGATTTCGTTTTCGACGACGAACGACTTCAACTTCGCGACGTCTTGGTCGATACTATATCCGATCAGTTCGAAGCCGGCGTCCTTGTATTTAGCGTAAAATTCCTTCAAAATCGGAATTTCGGGGCGGCAGGGGCCGCACCAAGTCGCCCAAAATTCGACGAGAACGACCTTGCCTTCGTAATCTTTCCAGTCGAATTTCTTCTCGAACTTGCCGTCTTCGAGGAGAAGGCCTTCGAGCTTGAGTTCGCCGCCCGGGAGACGCGCGAACCGACGTCGCCCGAGCGTCTTTTTGATCGGCTGGATCAGCGTCGGGTTTTTCGTCTTTTCGAACTCTTCGCCGAGGAGGTCGAGCGCGGCGTCGCCGACGGCGTTCGAGTAAGCGCGAATCTGCATAACGATTTGATAGGCGGTTTCGCCGTATTCCGGGTTTTCGACCGCGAAGGCGACCGCGTCTTGCGCGAGCGACATAAACGCTTCGTCGCGAACTTTAGCCGCCAAATTTTGCGCGACTTGCAGGCGAACGAGGAAAGCGTAATTCGCGTATTCGAGATATTCGGCGCGGCGAGAAGCGGCGGTTTCCGCGTCGGAAGCGGCTTCGAACGCCGTTTTCGCGTCGGCGGCCAACGCGGTCAACTCGTCGAAACGCGGCCCGAGTTTTTGCGCCGCGACGCCTTCTTCGAGCGCGAACGTCGCGACGATCTGCGCGAGTTGCGAAACGTATCGCGAGCGTTCGTCGGCGGTTAAATCGAGCGCGAGGAGCGCTTTCGTCGACTCGTAAAACGCGGCGGCCGATTCGGCGTAAAGGCGGTCTGCGTCGGCGGGCGCGGCGTCTTGGAGCGCTTGCGTCAACTTCGCTTGGAAGGCGACGAGGTCGGCTTTCGACGCGTTTTGCGGAACGGCGAGGTCGGACGGCGCGGCGGCGTCTTGCGCGAACGCCGTCGAAAAAGCGAGCGAACCGGCGAACGCCGCGACGAGACAATTTAGGTGAAAACGACGGAATAACGAAAAACTCATAAAATACTCCGGTCGGGTAAAATAGGGGAGAGGGGAGGTAAGGGAACCGAACGCGCCGCGTCGAAACGCGACGTTCGAGCGTCGTAATTAATTAATATATCGACGTTATTAATCAATATATAAGGGGGAAAACGAAAGGGAAAACGCCGTCGCGGCGGCGAACGCAAAACGTTTGCGCCGTCAAAACGGGTTGTGAACGTCGATCGGGCCTTCCGGGAAGGTTTTGCCGCTCAATTCGCGATACATCGGGCAGTTCGACTGCATATGAATCGGGAGTTCGCGGTCTTTCCACATCACCATCGAGTCGTTCGGGAGGCGCCAGCCGTTGCGTTCGTAAAACGGAACGAGCGGTTCGCGGCAAAAGAGGACGGCGAACGGGTACCCGAGCGCGGTCGATTCGGCGAGCGCGACGTCGAGAAGGCGCGTCGAGAGGCCGGTTTTGCGAAAGTCCGGCGCGACCGAAACGCCCTGAACGCCGGCGACCGCGTACCGCCAATTCCAACAGGTCGTGATGGCGCGTTCGACGACGGCGACGTGTCCGACGACGCGAAAATCGACGCCGCTTAATTCCGACGATTCGGGCGACGACGCGGACGACGGAACGGTCGCGAGGACGGTGCGAACCGGGCGGGCGTCGTGCCAAGCGCGTCGCGTTCGGAAAATATCCGCCCAATTTGGGAACGTGTCGACAAGAAAACGCCGAATTTCGCGATCCAGCGTCGCGTCGATTTGCGATTCGTCGAGCGTTCGGATCGTTGCGGATTCGAGCATTGGGCGCGCTTTCTTGCGGGAAAAAAAAAAATTAGAGAAGGGAAACTTCTCGCGAACGCGAGAAACCGAGGTCGGACGCTTTTACCGACGCTTGACATTTTACGTCTTTTATCGATTTGCAAAAGAGGCGAACGCCCTCAATTTGCGATTTTTTCTTAAAATATTGCCGAAAGATTAACCGATAGGGCTTGATTCTATCGGATTTCGGGGGTATTATTAAGACGTCGACGCCAATTTTGTCGAACGCAAATTTGGGGGAGAACGTTTGACGACCGAACGAAAACGTTTGGGACGACGAAGAACGGTCGGACTTTCGGCGCGACGAAAGTCGCCGGTTTTAATCGTCGAGTCGTTCGAAAGAAAATTTCGACGTCGAGACAAAGGGGCGAGCGCGTCGTCGTTCGTCGCTTTGAGAACGGCGTTTAATTTGATTGACAAATTTACTTTAGGAGAGCTGAAATGGCCGCTGTTGTTAATAACGAAACTTGCGTCGCTTGCGGCGCTTGCGTCGACGCCTGCCCGTGCGGCGCGATCGAAGTCCAAGACGTCGCCGTCGTTAGCGACGAATGCGCCGGTTGCGGCGCTTGCGTCGACGCTTGCCCGACCGGCGCGATCACCGTCGAGTGAGTTTCGAACGTCGATCGCGGCGTCGTAAGGCGGCGCGGTTGACGACGTAAACGCAAAAAGACGCCGAAAGCGGTTCGTTTGAAGCGAAACGGGCCGTTTTCCGGCGTTTTTTTGTTAATTAAGGGGGAAAGTTAAGCGTCGCGGCGTCAAGCGGAGCGGGAAACGGTGAAAATTAACGGAAAAGGAACGGCGAGCGGCGCGTCTGCCCGAGCGTCGGCGAGCGAGGCGAAAAGCGAGAACGGAAAAACGCGTTCCGCCGTCGTCGAAACGCGTGAAGATCGCGGCGCCGACGCCGCGTTGAACGACGAGAAAAAACGGCGCGCGACTCGAATTTGGGAAGAAAAAAAGAGCGAGGCGGAAAACGTCTTAGCGAATCCGACGGAAGCGCGTTCGGTCGTCGCGAATTTCAAAAAATGGCTCGAAAAATTTGCGTCGACGAAAAATTGGGCGGCTCGAACGAGCGGCGCCGCGTTCGACGGCGTTAAGACGCTTTTTCGAGCGTTGGAAGCGACGTTTTTCGGCGAATATCGCGGCTTCTCGAAGAAAACGCTCGTCGCGTTGACCGCCGCCGCGCTCTACTGCGTTTCGCCGATCGACGCGCTCTTCGATTGGATTCCGGGCTTGGGGATTTGCGACGATCTTTTCGTCGTCGCCGCCGCGTTGAAGGCGTTCGCCGCCGAAACGCGAACCTTCCGACGTTGGGAGCGAACGAAGGCGGCGCGCGAACTGTTCGCGGGAACGGCGCGGCGGTTGGCGGAGATCGAACGAGTCGTTCTCTGTCCCGGTTGGCAATCGGCGGGAGCGTCCGTCGACGAGATTGTCGAGATTTTGCGTCCGGCGTTTCCGCGAGCGACGTTCGAACGTTATCGTTGGCCGTCGAACGTTCCTTGGAAAACGGCGCGCGAGTACGTCGACGGAGACGGCGTCGAAGAGTTTGCGCAATATGCGGCGACTTTGCCGACCGATCCGGCGAAAATCGCGGTCGTCGGGCATTCGTTGGGGGCGCGGTTGACGACGCGAGCGTTGGCGCGGCGGACTCGACGGGGGGAAGCGGCGTTCGGCGCGGCTTTTTTACTTGGCGCGGCGGTCGACGCCGACGAGCCGGAACTCGAAGCGGCGGCGCGGGGCGTTCTCGCTCCGCTCGGCAATTTTTACGCGGCTTCGGATCGCGTTCTAAAGTACGCTTATCAAACGGCGGAGGGGAAACGTCCTTTGGGATTGCGCGGCGCCGAGAGAAAATGGGAGAATTACGTCGACTGCGAAGTTTCCGGCGACGAAGAATTTTGGCTAGAGTTCGGCGAAAACGCGGCGTCGGCGACGGCTTTGTTGGGAAATAAAGCGCTTTGGGTAAAATTTCCCCTTTCCGCCGATTTGGCGGCGAAGGCGATGGAAGCGTCGCGGCATTCTTTTGCGCAGTACGCGACGTTTTTTCGGAGCGTTTGGGGATAACGGTTGCAAAAAAAGCGCGGCGCCGTCGAAATCGAGGCGCCGCGCCGAAGAAGGAGCGCGAAGCGAACGGGCGTCGGAGAACGATTAAGGAACGACGACGCGAGTTCGGAAACTGACGACGGGCGTCGGCTCCGCGTCGACCGTCGCGGCGCGAGAAGCGTCGACGGCGGGAACGACCGCGCTTGTTCGGAACGTTAGGACGGGCGCGGCGTCGAGCGTCGCGGCGGCGCGCGTTTGAGGAACGGCGACCGGTCGAGAGGCGGCGCGTTGAACGATTTGACGCGAGCCGGCTCGTTGCGGAACGCCGCGTCGCGCCGAACGAACGGTTCGAGCCGTCGCGTCGTTTTGGGGTTGCGCGTTTTCTTCCGGTCGAGGTTCCGCTTTCGCTTCTTCGGTCGCGTTTTCCGGTTGGGGTTCTTCTTTCGCTTCTTCGGTCGCGTTTTCCGGTTGGGGCTCTTCTTGCGCCTGCGTTTGCGTTGGGGAGACGGGGGCGTTAGACGCTTCTTGCGGCGCGTTTTCAAGCGCCGTCGTCGCTTCGTCTCCGACGGGCGAATCGTTCGTTTGCGCGGTCGTTTCGGGAACGTCCGCGGTCGCGTCGGTTTGAGCGGAGGTTTCGTTCGAGTCGGCCGTCGCGACGTCGGAAGGAGCGGCGGTCGCGGTTAGGCCCGTCGACGTCGTCGAAGGGAGAACGGGCGCTTGAAGCAGTTCGTTCGCGTCGCTCGGCGAAACGGTAACGGGCACTTCTTGCGCGACGGTTTGAGCGGCGGCGTCGGCGATTTGCGGCGCGTTGCCGGAACCGTCCGTTTTAAGAATGATCGCGTGAATCGTTTCTTCGTCGTCTTCGTCGTTTTCTTTAATTTCTTCCGATTTTTTCGACTCTTCCGACGACCGCGCGTTTTTTTCGTTTTCGTCGAGACTTTGCGCGCGTTCTAAATTTTGATCGATTTTATTTTTTTCTTTGGAGTCGCAGCAGAACGGATTGGAACCGCCGGCGCAACCGACAAAACCGACGAACGTCGCGCTCAAAAGCAAGATTAACGCGACTTCGCGGAAGGAGGCGAAGAAACGACGGCGACGAAAAGATTTCGACATAAAAACTCCGAAACGAATTCGATAAAAACGCGGAAATCGGTTTTATCGTTTGTTTTGGCGCGTCGCAAAATAAACGTTTAGACGCGTTCCTAAACAAACGTCTTTCTAAATTATGTCGTTGGGAAGCGTTTTTTTCAAGGATTGCTTCATCTTTTTTGCGATTTTTCTTTAATATTTTAGCGAAGACGGGAAGATTGTGGGAGAAGTAACGATTAAAACGGTTGGTTTTTTTATTGAAAGTGAAGAAGATGGGAAAAATGCGTTGTCGGCCGCGACGAGGGAATTTTTCAACGGAAACGCCGCTTTTTTGAAAATAAAATAAGAATTGAGTCGCGAGACGCTTGCTTTATCGGCGGGTTACGCAAGACCGTTTCGACCTGCGAAGACGGAATAATCGGCGCTTGCGTTACGTCGCGCCTAAGCGGGCGGCGAACCCCGATATTTAAGCGCGAAACGGGCATTTTTATAATCTCTACTTTAAGGCCGGGTCGATTTACTCTCCTAAGAAAGGCGCGATTTTCCGTTGTCGACGTCGTTGGACGTTTTAGAGAACGGACGAAGTCGCGACGCCGCGCTCGATATATTTAAGGAAGAAAACGTCGAGCGCGAGGTCGCGGCGGGAAGTCTCCGAGCGCGGAGCGGCTTCGACTCGCCTTTCGAACGCCGAAAAAAGAATCGACGCGACGAGCGACGAGAGAAACGGCGTCGCAAACGTTGAAATCGCTAAAATCGGCGTCGGCCGTCGTGCGATTTCGGAAAATCAAGCGCCGAAACGCGATTTTGTTTCAAGCGGTCGGTTGCGTTTGCGTATTAAAGTCGAAAGCCGAAGACGCCGCGAGGCGCGAGCGTTGCGTTCAACGCTTCGAAGCGCCGCGTCGACGATAAGCCGTCTTTCCGCCTTTTAAATAAAGACGAAGACGAATCGCGATATTTGCGACCCCAAAGACGGCGAATAAAGAGTCGGCGCCGAATTTGCTCGGACGAACGTCCGGCGCGCAACTTAACGAATTGTTTTTTTCGAACGCCGCGATCGAATCGAAAAACGAAAGTAAAAAAGTTAAGTTTCAGGAAAGATAGCGCGTCGGTTGTTTGGCGACGAGTCGACAAGCTGTCGGAAGCGAGCCGAGGAGAACGGGCTCGTTTTCGAGGAACGGATACCGCATCGTTAGAAGGAGTTGTTATAATGCTTGTTTTGTCAAGATATAAGGATCAAAGCATCTATATCGGGGACGATATCGTCGTTACGATCGTCGACGTTCGAGGGGATCGCATTCGCCTCGGCATCGAAGCGCCGTCGACCGTTCCCGTCCATCGCCAAGAGATTTACGAAGCGATTCGGCGCGAAAACGCCGCGTCGGACGTCGACGAAGGCGCCGTTTGCGCGGTCGCCGTCGACGGAACCGCGACCGCGACTCGTCGCGTCGTTCGCGAAAAGAACGCCGCCGATTTCGAAATCAGTTTGCAGCGTTGAGCGCAAACGAGCGTTCGTTAAGACGACGATAAGCCCAAAAGCGGAGCGGAGACGTTCCGCTTTTCGCGTTTCTTGACGGTAAGCGCTCTTGGCGAACGGCGAACGAAAGTCCGGCGGAAAAGACAAAAAAGCCGCCGTCGTTCGAAACCCCCGTTGGAATTTGCGCGGCGCGACGTATAATGAAGGGGCGCGGACGAACCGAAACGCCGTTTTGCGACCGCGCGACCTCTTGGAATCGTTATATATATTAATAATATTGACAAAATCGAGTCGAAACGACCGCGACGGAGCGAAGACGATGGAGCCGGAAAAGTTGTCGAAAACGTCGACGACGCGCTATCTTTACGAGTACCTCGAAGATTTGAGTCGGGCGGGCGTCCAAGATTTTTACGTCGGCGGCGCTCGCGGCGGACGAACGGGACAAAACGGAATGAAAAAACAAAATAGACAAAACGCGCCGAATGCGCAAAATGTCGCGACGGCGCAAGCGGGGCGAAACGAAGCGCCGACGGCGCGTCCCGAAGCGTTGAAGACGCCGAGCGTCAAGGTCGCCGCCTCCGTTTCGACGTCGGACGCGCCGTTTCGCGTTTTCGAACCGACCGGCGATTCGAACGCGCCGGAGTTCGCCGACCGAACGGAACGGTTGCGCGTAATCTCCGCCGAAGTCGCTCGGTGCGCTCGTTGCGCCGAATTGGCGTCGAGCCGAACGCAAACGGTTTTCGGGAGCGGAAACCCGACGTCGGAACTCGTTTTCGTCGGCGAAGGCCCGGGCGCGGACGAAGACGCGCAAGGGCTCCCGTTCGTCGGGCGCAGCGGCAAACTGCTAACGGATATGATCGAAAAGGGAATGGGCGTCCCGCGCGACTCGGTTTTTATCTGCAACGTCGTCCGCTGCCGCCCGCCGCAAAACCGCAACCCCCATCCGGACGAAGCGGCGGCCTGCCGACCGTTCCTCGACGCGACGCTCGACGTCGTTCGCCCGAAATTTATCTGCTGCCTCGGCTCGATCGCGGCGAAAAATCTGCTCGGCGTCGACGTTCCGATCGGTCGACTGCGCGGGAAAGTTCACGACTATCGCGGAATGAAGGTGATCTGCACTTATCACCCGGCGTATTTGTTGCGCAATCCGCCCGCGAAAAAGGACGCTTGGGCCGATTTACAGCTCCTGATGCGCGAAATGGGCCTTCCGACGCCGACCAAATGACCGCCGTCGAGCGACGTTGAACGGCGTCTGCGTTAAAATAGGGGGAATAGCGAAAGTCGGACGAGCGCGGCGTTTCGAAACGGCGGTTCCGTCGCGACGTTTTGGAAAAAAAAGAAAAAAAGAGGGGAAAAGAGGTTGCGTTCCCCCCTTTTCAAGGCGCGCGTCGGCGCTATAATGAGGGACAAAGTATTTTCGTTAAGGAACGATTCCGCCCCATTTCGCCCTTTGGGACGTTTTGAGGCGTCCGGCGGCGCCGCCTTCGACGCTCGCCCGCGTTTCCAGTCTTCTTGGTTTCAGGAAGAGCGATTCGAGCATATTTAAGGAGATTAACATGGCTAAACCGGGTAGAGGTCTTAAAAAGGCGAATCACGGCAAACGTCCGGCCAACGCGAAAGCGCGTCGCGCCAAGCGCCGATTGGTCAAGACCTGATAGCGGTTTCGATTTCGGTCGAAAACGCGTTCGGGCAACGTTCGCAACAAAGCGCGAATGGCGTTTTTTAACGCTCTTCGCGCTTTTGTCGTTATAGCGGACGGCGGAACGCGGCGAGTCGGGAAAATAGAGGAAATAGAGAAACGACGGAAAGCGGAACGACCGTTTTGCCCGTCGTTGTAAAAAGCAGGAGGCGTTCGATGGCTAAGAAACCGCTTATCGTCGACGAATCGTTGTACGACGTAAACGCGCCGATCGCGTCGCTCGACGAAATTCGCAAGTACAATCGCCAGCGTTTCGAAATGGAGCAACTGACGGCGATTCTTTACGACAATTTCGACGAAAAGAAATGCGTCGGTTATAAGGACATGACCCCGGACGAATTTTGGGTTCGCGGGCATATGCCGGATTTCCCGTTGACGCCCGGCGTCGTGATGTGCGAGTGCGCCGCGCAGATGGCGAGCTACTTCGTAACGAAGCACAATATGTTCAACGGCGCCGTGATGGGCTTTGCCGGCCTCGAAGAGGTGAAGTTCCGCGGGATGGTGCGTCCCGGCGACCGACTTATTATTCAGTCGGAAATGGTTAAGTGGCGCAAAATTTTGATTACTGCGCGCTTTATGTGCCTCGTCGGCGACGATATTGTTCGCGAAGGCGTGTTGAAGGGCGTTCC
>JAFSFF010000175.1 GCA_017435375.1 Thermoguttaceae bacterium | reverse complement strand
GCCGAGTCCGCCCCCGGCCAAACCGCCGACGGTCGCGGAGCCGAGCCCGTTCGGGTCGGGGCCCGACGCCGGGTCGCCGACGGTCGCGGTTCCGACGAACTCTTCCGTCGCGCCGACCGCGCCCGCGCCGTCCGCCCCGCGTCGAACGCAACAAACTTGGATTCGCGGTCGTTGAAGTTAAAAATAGGCGGTTTAGGTGGTTTGGTGAAACGCGCCGTTCAGGACGATCGGACTTGAAAACGTTAAAATAGCGAGATTGAACAAAAAGGAGAAGGACGATGACCGACGAAACGACTCGCGTCGACGCGCTCGACGCTTCCAACGCCGCGCAAAATTCGACCGCGACGCCCGCCGACGGCGAGGAACGGCGCGCGACGCGGCGGTCGATTTACGCCGTTTTGATTTTTCTCGCGCTCGGCGTCGGGTTCGGAAAGATCGTCGCCGTCGATTCGCTCCCGGATCGCGCGATTCAAAACAACCGCTTGGCGCAAATCCCGAAAACGTTGCAAGCGAAAGAGAAAGAACTCCGCGAAAAAGGCGTTTCCGGCAAGCGTCTCGAAGCCGAGTTGGAGCGAGTTTACGCCGCCGCGTTGCGCGACGCGAACAAAGCGCGCCCGACGTTGAGCGCGAACGACCGCAGCCGTTGGTTGACGATTCGCGCGCTCGTCGAGCCGAATGCCCGCGTTTACCGTTACGTCCCGATTTATAAAGAGAGCGCGAAATCGGAGATCGAAGCGGAACGCCGCGCCGCGCTTTCGACGTATCCGCCCGCTTCCGGCGTCGCGCCGTCCGAGGACGAGTTTGTCGCTAAGTTCGCGCCCGGCGAGATTTTACGCAACTGCGCGAACCCTTGTCCGGAACGTTGCGACGAGGAAAATTTAAAAGCCGATTCCCGAGTCGCCGAGTATCGTAAAGAGTTGGTTCCGTACGCGATCGATAAGGCTTGGGAAACGCCCGGTTGGGATTCGATCGACGTCGTGAAACACGGGCTGCCGGACGAAATTTACGACCCCTCGAACCCGGCGTCCGGGTACATATATTCGAGCAAACCGACGCTCCTGCCGACGGTTATGGCGGGGCCGTACTGGGTTCTGAACCGATGTTTCGGTTTGTCGCTTGCGAAGCGTCCGTTCGAAACGACGCGAATTTTGCTCGTAATTTACCAACTGATACCGCTTGGAATCGCGTTTTTCTGTTTGGCGTCGATTATCGAATCGGTCGGCAAAACCGACTGGGGCCGAATGTACGCGGTCGCGGCGGCGACGTTCGGGACGTTTGCGCTGACGTTTGTTCCGACGTTAAATAACCATTTGCCGGGCTTTGCGTCGATTTCGATCGCGCTTTGGGCGGCGTTCAAAATTTTGCGCGACGGGAAAAGAAATCCGGTTTATTTTGCGCTCGCCGGCTTTTTCGGCGCGTTCGCGGTCGCTTGCGACTTGCCGGCGTTGGCGTTTGCGGCGGGGCTTTGCGGGATTTTGCTCGTAAAGCGCCCGTTGAAAACGATTTTCGTCGCGATTCCGGCGGGGCTCGTCGTCGCGGCGGCGTTTATCGCGACGAACTATATCGCGCATAACTCGATTATGCCCGCGTACTCCTGCAAGCGCGACCATATGGCGATGCAAGCGGAAGCGAAGGAAAAGGGGCTCGATCCGAAAACGTTGTTTGACGCAAACGACTGGTATTACTATAATTACTATCCGGCCGGTCGGCCGCGCGAAGCGAAACACGCTCGCCTGAGCCATTGGGCGAATCGTACCGGAATCGACCGCGGCGAACCGTCGATCGTTCGGTACGCGTTCCACTCGACGGTCGGGTCGCGCGGCGTTTTCTCGTTGACGCCGATTTGGATTTTGAGCGTTTGGGGACTTTGCGTTTGGGCGTTTAAGACGAAAGACGACAAAGGCTTGCGAGCGTTCGGCGTCGGCGCGTTGACGTTGACGGTCGTCTTTTTCGCGTTCTTTTTGACGCGCGACCAAGGCGACCGCAATTACGGCGGAATGTCGTGTTGGTCGCGTTGGTTCTTCCCGTTGGTTCCGCTCTTCGTTCCGGCGCTTTTGCCGATTGTCGACAGAATGTCAAAATCGCGTCGTTTACGCGGCGTCGCGTTGGCGGCGCTCTTTTGGTCGGCGGCGTCGGCGGCGTTTCCGACTTGGAACCCTTGGGTCGCGCCTTGGCTTTACGACTTGGCGGTCAACTGGGGTTGGATGAAACCTTATTAACGGCAAGGTTTGCAAACGAAACGCGGGGGAACGCTTCCGCGTTCTTTTCGATAAAATAGCGAATTGACAGAAAATGGCGAAAAATAAAAAAACGAAGAAAGAGGACGACGGAATCGAACGCGTCGTCAGCGAAAACCGCAAAGCGCGACACGATTACGACGTCTTGGAGTCGCTCGAATGCGGAATCGAGTTGGTCGGGAGCGAAGTGAAGAGTTTGCGTTTCGGAACCGTTTCGCTCGCCGAGTGTTACGCGCGGGTCAAAAAGGACGAGGTGTTTCTCGTCAACTGCGATATTCCGGAGTATATCGACGCGAACCGTTTCAATCATAAACGCAAGCGCGACCGCAAGTTGCTGTTGCACCGTCGCGAAATCGAACGGTTCGCGAAACGGGCGCTCGAAAAGGGGTTAACTCTTGTTCCGCTCAAACTTTACTTCAAAAACGGTCGCGCGAAATTGCTCGTCGGCCTTTGCCGAGGGAAGCAGAATTACGACAAGCGACAAGCGCTGAAAAAAGCGGACGTCGAGCGCGGTTTGCGCCAAATGAAGATGTTTCGTCGTTGAAAAAATTGCGTTAAGTCTCGATAGGAGAAACGTTTGCAACGAACGACTAAAAAAAAGCTCGACGCGGAAACGAGCGTCGCGTCGGCGGAAGCGCTTAACGTCTTGTCGACGTTCGACTTCGAACGAGCGCGGACGGCGCTTTTGCGTTGGTTCGACGCGAACGGTCGAACGTTTCCTTGGCGTTCGGAGCCGACGCCGTATCGCGTTTGGGTCAGCGAAATAATGTTGCAGCAAACGACGACGCAAACGGTCGAAGGCTATTTTTCGCGCTTTCTCGAACGTTTTCCAAACGCGGCCGCGCTCGCCGAAGCGGACGAAGCGACCGTTCTAAAGTATTGGGAGGGGTTGGGTTATTATCGGAGAGCGCGTTCGTTGTGGGCGGCGGCGTTACAGATTGTCGAGCGGTTCGGCGGCGACGTTCCGGAGCGCTTTGAGGACGTCTTGTCGCTTCCCGGCGTCGGGCGGTATTGCGCCGGAGCGATTCTTTCGTTCGGGTTCGACCGTCGCGCGCCGATTTTGGAGGCGAACACGACGCGCCTGCACGCTCGGCTCTTGGGCTTGCGGCTCGAAACGACGACCGCGACGGCGCAAAAAATCCTTTGGCGCGCCGCCGAAGATTGGCTTCCGCTCGAATCTGGGAAAGATCGCAAACCAAACGTTTATCGGCGTTTAAACGGCGCGTTGACCGACTTGGGACGCTTGGTTTGCTCGCCGACGTCGCCGAAATGCGACGATTGCCCGTTGACCGAATTTTGCGAAAGTTGGCGCCGCGATTACCAAGACGTCGTTCCCGTTTTGAAGAAAAAAACGGAGACGGTTTCGCGAACCGACGTCGCGTTCTGGATCGAACGCCGCGACTTGTTCGGCGATTGCGGAAGCGGCGGAAAACGTTGCGACGGTTCGACTTGCAGCGACGTCGGCCCGACCGACGTTTTGCTGATACGCCGTCCGGAAAACGCTCTTTGGGCCGGGCTTTGGGATTTTCCGCGTTTTGAAATAACAAACGAGGCGTTTCGCGGCGCGCTCGATTTCGACGGCGACGTCGAGCTTTGCGACCGGTTGCAGCGCTTTCTCGAAGAGGAGGTCGGCGCGCCGCCGTTCGACCGTCGTCCGGGCGCCGTCGTTTACACGGTAAAACACGCCGCGACGCGGTTTAAGATAACGCTCCGTTTTTGTCGACTCGACGGAGCGGCGCCGCTTTCGTCGTCGTCGCGACGTGAAAAAACGCTTTTCGACGAACTCGAAAGCGCCGCGACGTCGCAAGTTGCGCTTCCGCCGCCTCGACGCTCGAAGGTCGCGAAAAAGACGCGAACGCCGAAAACGCCGGAAGCGGCGCGCGTCGCGGCGGAAGTTCGTTGGGTTTCGCTCGCCGAATTGGACGCTTATCCGTTAAGTTCGCCGGGACGCAAACTGGCGCGCTTCGTGTTGAAAAATCGCGGTTAAAATGGGAAGACAACGTAAGTTTGTTTGGTTTTGACGAAATGCGGAACTTTTTTTCGTTAAAAACGTTAAAATAGCGTCGACGGCCTTTGCGATTTGGCCGTCGTTGTGTTAAAATAAAGAAAATACTCGCCGTTTTTTCGCAGTTGAAGGGCGGCGGCTTTTTGGCGAGCGTCGACGCGGCGCTCCCGCGACTCATCGGATTTTATGAAAGGATTGTCTCGATGAAAAAAACGTTGTCTTTTCTGACGGCGGCGCTCGTTCTTGGCGGAACGTTCGCTTTCGCTCAACCGGCTCAAGACGGCCCGCAAGGCGATAACGCTCGTCGCGCTCAACGCGGCGAACGCAGCCCGCGCGGCTTCGGTTTCGGCCCGATGATGGGGCGCGGCGCCGAAATGGTTCCGCTCTTCGGCGAAAAACTCGAAAACGGCGACTTCCCGGAAGGCGTTTGGTCGTTCAACGACGAAGGCGAACTCGTCGCGACGAAAGACGCCGTCATCTGGACGAAGGAAAAATACTCCTCGTTCGTTTGCGAATTTGAATTCAACCTCTCCGAACACACCAACGGCGGCTTCCTGATTCAATGCTCCGACAAGGGCAACTGGATTCCGAACACCATCGAAATCCAACTCCTCGACGACGCCGGTCAAGAACCGAACTACCACTCCTGCGGTTCGTTCTACGGTTTCCAAGCGCCGAGCAAAAACGTTACGAAAAAGCCGGGCGAATGGAACAAAATGCGCGTTTCCTGCTTCGGTCGTATGATCACCGTTCAACTCAACGGCGAAGTGATCAACCGCATCAATACCGCCGAATGGACGGATAACAAGAAGAGCCCGGCCGGCACGGATATCGAAGCGAAGTTCCACGGTCGTTCGCTCGCGTCGTTCGAACCGCTCGGCTACATCGGTTTCCAAGGCCTGCACGGCAACTCGCCGATGAAAATTCGCAACGCGAAAATCGCTCCGATGACGCAACCGAAAGCGGAAGGCGAAGGTTGGGTCTCGCTCTTCGGCGATAAACTCGAAAACGCCGAATACGATCCGGCCATTTGGTCGATCGACGACGAAGGCGTCATGAAGGCGACGAAAGACAACGCGATTTGGGCGAAAGATAAGTACGAAAACTTTATGCTCGACTTCGAATTCAAAACGACCAAAGGCGCGAACAGCGGCATCGTCATTCAATGCACCGACAAAGCGAACTGGATTCCGAACTCGTTTGAAGTTCAAATCTTCGACTCGTTCGGTCGTAAAGTCGACATGAGCGATTGCGGCGCGGTTTACGGTCGTTGCGCTCCGATGTTCAACGTTTGCAAAGCGCCGGGCGAATGGAACCGTATGACGGTCGTCTGCATGGGCCCGATGATTCAAGTTTACCTCAACGGCCACCTCACGACGTCGATGAACAAACGTCAATGGACGAAAGCCGACGTCAACCCGGACGGCACGAAACCGTACTCGTGGCTGATCAACAAAGCCCCGGCCGAAACGGAAAACGCCGGTTACATCGGCTTCCAAGGTCTGCACGGCAACGAACCGGTCGTCTTCCGCAACGCGAAGATCCGCAAAATCGAAATGCCGCAACGTCGCGCGGCGGGCGAACGTCCGCAACGTTGAGCGAATCGCGATTAGCGACAACGCTTAATTAAACGAAGAAGCGGCGAACGTTTTGAGCGTTCGTCGCTTTTTTTACCTTTCGACGCGTTGGCGTCGGAACGGCGGACGCGGAAAACGTCGCCGAAAGGTTGATACCAAGAGACGCGGCGGCGCGGCGATTGAATCGGAAGCGTCGTCAAGAAACGAAAAAGCCCGCGCTTTGCAACGCGGGCTTTTTCTCGTTAGAATCGAATTAAATCGAATCTCACGCAGCCGGAGCTTCTTCGGCGGCCGGGGCTTCAGCCGGAGCGTCGGCCGGAGCGGCGGCGTCGGCCGGGGCGGCTTCTTCAGCCGGAGCGGCGGCGTCGGTCGCGGCGGCTTCTTCAGCCGGGGCGGCGGTTTCGTCGGTCGCGGCGGCTTCGGTAGCCGGAGCGTCGGTGGCCGGGGCGTCGGTCGCGGCCGGTTTGCAACCAAGGGACATGCAAGCGGCGCAAGCCGCGACGAGGGTAAGAGCAAAGAATTTCTTCATTTTTTTTTCCTTTTAAGTTGTGTTAAACACATTGCGAAGATGCGTCTAGGCGCAAAAACGCCCTAAAATCGCGCGTCTTCGTTACTTTTATAATAAACCTAGAGCCGCGTTTTTTCAAGGGCTTAAAAAAAATTTTGTCTAAAAAACCCCTTTTTTTCAGCGGAAAAAACGTCGCCGCCGATTGCTTTTGCCTAAATTCTCCGAGTTAAACGCGACGACGTTACTTTTTACCCAAAAGTAGAGAAATCCCGTAAAAAATCGCGACGACTAAAATAATAGTCGGCCCCGTTGAGAAATTGAATAAAAAACTTAACCAAATTCCGAGCCAAGAGCCGACAAAGCAAATCGCGATCGACGCGACGATCGT